>NZ_JQSG02000001.1:600000-807228 GCF_000754095.2 Acidihalobacter prosperus | reverse complement strand
CCGAAGAAGAAGCGTGGTCCTGGTCGCCCGCCGAAGGCCACGAGCGCAGCTACCGCCACGGCACCGAAGCGGCGTGGCCCTGGACGCCCTCCGAAAACTACTCGTGTCGCATCATCGACGAGCGTGGCCGAGCGCGAACGCGCGATCAAGGAGAATTTTAAGGAAAAGCTGGCCGAGGCCAAGCTTGAGATTGCGCAGCTCAAGAACGATCTCAAGGAAGTCGTCAAGCGCGAAGTCGCATTGCTCAAACTTTTCGATGCGCGGGAGAAGGCGATCACCAAGTTCGCGGAGACCTGGCAGAAGAAGGAATTGGCCAAGCTTCAGCGTGTCGCTGCACCGAAGAAGCGCCGCGGGCGTCCTCGCAAGGCGTCTTCCTGACCTTGCCAGGATAAAAGGTGCGAACAGGGGTTCCACTACTGGGGAGCCCCTGTTTTATGTCGGCTTGTCGGTGTCGAACGATTCAGCCGGGTGTCGATACCAGCAGTTGTTCCAGTAGCTTTTGGTAAATCCTGCTCAGGCTGTCCAGCGATTCTGCATCGACGTGTTCATCGACCTGATGGATGCTTTGGTTGACCGGCCCCAGTTCCACTACCTGTACACCCAGCGGTGCGATAAACCGGCCATCAGACGTGCCGCCCGCGGTGGAAAGTGTTGCCGGGGACCCGTTGACGGCTTTTACTGCCGCGCGTACCGCGTCCACCAGTCGTCCGGCTGGCGTGAGGAAAGGTTTGCCGGAGAGCTTCCATTCGAGTTCGAATTGCAGGCCGTGTCGTCTCAGAATTTCGTCGACGCGCCGCTGCAGCGACTCGGCGGTGTTCTCGGTCGAGTAGCGGAAATTGAACTCGATCAACATCTCGCCCGGAATGATATTGCCGGCTCCGGTCCCGGCATTGATATTGGATATCTGAAACGAGGTTGGCGGGAAATGCGCGTTGCCGTCGTCCCATCGTTCGCGAGTCAGTTCCAGGAGGGCGGGCGCCGCTTCGTGAATCGGGTTCAGAGCCAACTGCGGGTAGGCGATATGGCCCTGCTTGCCGAATATTCTCAGGTGACCGGTCAGAGAGCCGCGCCTGCCGTTCTTGATGACGTCGCCTGGCGTTGCCGTGCTTGAGGGCTCGCCCACCAGGCACCAATCCATGATTTCGTTGCGTGCCTGCAAGGTCTGCACGACCTTGACCGTGCCGTCGACGGAGGGGCCTTCTTCGTCGCTGGTCAGCAGCAGTGCGAGCGAGCCGGGCGCGTCGGGATGAGCCTTCAAAAATCGCTCGATTGCCGTGACCATGGCTGCGATCGAGCCTTTCATATCGGCCGTGCCGCGCCCGTAGAGCTTGCCATCGCGAAGCGTTGGGGTGAACGGGGGCGAAATCCAGTTTTCCACCGGCCCGGTTGGCACGACATCGGTATGTCCGGCAAAACAGAACAGGGGTTTTCGCGCGCCTCTGCGCAGCCAGAGATTGTCCACTTCGCCGAACTTCATGTGTTCCGCGACGAAGCCGAGCGGTGCCAGCCGCTGTGCTATCAGATGTTGGCAACCGGCATCATCTGGCGTGATGGAGGCGCGGGCCACCAGTTCACGGGTTAGCTCAAGCGTGTCGGACATAATGGCCTCTCTCAAGCATGCGTCTGCCGTGCATAAGCTTTTTCATCGAAACCGACGAGTATTGCGTGGGAGCCGGTGAGCACGGGGCGCTTGATCAGCGTGGGATGCTCCAGCATCAGTTGGATTGCGCGCGTTTCATCCAGGTTTGCACGGACTTCGTCAGGCAGGCCGCGCCAGGTCGTGCCGCGTCGGTTGATCAACGTCCTGTGGCCCAGGGCATGCACCCATGATTGCAGTAGGGACGGGTCGAGTCCGTCCGAACGAAAATCATGGAAATGGTAGTCGACGTGGTGCGTATCCAGCCATTTGCGGGCTTTTTTGACGGTGTCGCATTGACGGATGCCATAAAGCGTGAATGTCATAAGGCGTTATTCGGGATGATGGTCTTGCCGATGGGGAACAAGGATATCTGTGCCAGCTTCATGTGCTGCAGTCCGAAGGGGATGCCGATGATGGTCATAAAGCAGAACAGGGCTGCCAGCAGATGTCCGATGCCCAGCCAGATGCCGGCAAACACGAACCAGACGAGGTTGCCGAGCAGCCCCAGAGGCCCGCTGCCGATATCGGTGCGCTGGAACAGCGCGCGTCGTTCAACCACGCGGTAACCGAATGGGAAGAACGAAAATCGCCCGATGACAAACGCCGCGCGTGCCCAGGGTATGCCGATGATGGAAACGATCATCACCAAGCCGGCCAGCCACCAGGCCAGTCCCACGGCGAAGCCGCCCAGAATGAACCACAATACATTGCCGAGCAGGGTGGGGAAATCGCGCATGTTACCGGCCTCCGGCGGGTATGGGGTCAGATATCCCGCAGCAGTGCGTTGATCCCGACCTTGGCACGGGTTTTTTCGTCCACGCGTTTGACGATGACGGCGCAATAGAGGCTGTAGCGTCCATCCTTGGAGGGCAGGTTGCCCGGGACGACGACCGCTCCGGCAGGTACGCGACCGTAAAGAATTTCGCCGCTTTCGCGGTCGTAGATTTTAGTGCTCTGGCCGATGTAGACGCCCATGGAAATCACTGCGCCTTCCTCGACGATGACGCCTTCAACGATTTCGGAGCGCGCGCCGATGAAGCAGTTGTCCTCGATAATGGTAGGCGCGGCCTGAAGCGGTTCGAGTACGCCGCCGATGCCAACGCCGCCCGAGAGATGGACGTTCTTGCCGATCTGCGCGCAGGAGCCGACCGTCGCCCAGGTGTCGACCATGGAGCCCGAGTCGACATAGGCGCCAATATTCACGTATGACGGCATCAATACGACGCCGGGGGCGATATAGGCGCCCTTGCGTGCGGTTGCGGGGGGCACGACGCGCACGCCGCCTTCGCGGAATTCGCGCGAGCTGATGTCGGCGTATTTCGAGGGCACCTTGTCGTAGTAATTGGTGAAGCCGCCCTTGATGAAATCATTGTCCCATATGCGGAAGCCGAGCAGCACCGCCTTTTTCAGCCATTCGTTGACCACCCAGCTGCCGTCGCGTTTTTCGGCCACGCGCAGAGCGCCACTGTCGAGTTGATTGATGGCGCCGATGATGGCGTCCCTGACATGGGTTTCCACCGTACGCGGCGTAATTTCCGCGCGACGCTCGAAGGCTTCTTCGATAATGGGCTGAATATCAGACATGTAGCTCTCCGGACTGGGTTTAGAGATTCAGAGGGATTCGATCAGGCGGCGGATACGCTGTGCGCCTTCGATGCATTCTTCCAGTGGCGCGACCAGTGCCATGCGTATGCGGTTCGCGCCGGGGTTGCCGTTCGAGGTGGGGCGGGACAGGTATCGGCCGGGCAGTACCACGACGTTCTCCCGCGCATGAAGCAGTCGTGCAAATTCGGTGTCGTCGATGGGGGTTTCCGGCCAGAGGTAGAAGCCGCCGTCAGGGCGCCCGACAGACATGACTGGTGACAGGATGTCCAGTACGGCATCGAACTTGGCACGGTAGCGCGCCCTGTTTTCGCGCACATGGTCCTCGTCGCGCCACGCCGCGGCGCTGGCCGCCTGCGTGGGCGGCGGCATGGCGCCGCCCTGGTAGGTGCGGTATTGCAGAAAGCGCTTGAGGATGGCGGCGTCGCCGGCAACGAAGCCGGAGCGCAGGCCTGGCGCGTTGGATCGCTTCGACAGGCTGTGAAATACCACGCAGCGCTCGAATGCGGTATTGCCCGTCCGCACGCAGGCGCCGAGCAGCCCTGCCGGCGGTGCCGTTTCGTGCGGATATATCTCGCTGTAGCATTCGTCAGACGCGATCACGAAATCGTGCCGTTCGGCGAGGCCGATCAATTTGATCAGGGCCGCTTCGTCCATGACGGCGCCGGTCGGGTTGCCGGGCGAGCAGAGATAGAGCAATTGGCAACGATCCCAGTCGGCGGCTGGCACGTGCTCGAAGTCGGGAAGAAAACCGTTATCGGCTTCGCAAGCAAGATAATAGGGTTCCGCGCCGGCGAGCAGCGCGGCGCCTTCGTAGATCTGGTAGAAGGGATTGGGCATGAATACCAGCCCCCTGCCGTCGCGCGCGACCAGGGTCTGCGCGAAGGCGAAAAGAGCCTCCCGGGTACCGTTGACCGGCAACACGTGTCGTTCCGGGTCCACGGCGCCGGCGGGCAGATCGAAACGCCGGGTCAGCCAGTCCGAAATCGCTTCGCGCAGCACGCCGCCACCCTGCGTGGTCGGGTAGACGGCCAGGCTGTGCAGATGTTCGAGCAGGGCTTCGCGAATGAATGCCGGCGTCGGGTGCTTCGGCTCGCCGATGGAAAAGGCGATGCGCGGCACGTCTGCCGGCGGCGTGTCCGCGAACAGGCCGGCAAGCTTCTGGAAGGGGTAGGGTTGTAAACGGTCGAGTTCTGGATTCATCGGCCTGGCTTTCCGATTGGGTGCGTAGTATAAGGCCTGTCGCAGACGAACGGGCGGTGTCGGCGGATGGCTACAGGTTAGAGGCCTTGGCGCCGCTGCGGTCGATATCGCCCAGCGCGCGGATCACCGCAGTACGGATGCCTTCCTGGGCCGCGGGGTCGTCGATGGGGCGGCCGTCCGCGGTGGTGACGTAGAACACGTCGCTGGCCTGTTCGCCGATGGTCGATATCTTCGCATTGTGGATACGCACGCCTTGGTCCGCCATGGCCTGGCCGACCGCGGACAGCAGGCCCGGTCTGTCGTTGGTGTTGAGTTCGAGCGCCGTCCAGTGGCGCGGCGCGTCCGGGCTGAAGGTGATCCGTGGCGGGATGTCGAAGTGCTTGAGTCGGCGCGGCATGCGACGCCGAACCTTTTCGGGCGGTCGATCGACCTGGGTCAGCGTGCTGCGCAGCCGTGCGACGATTTCCTCCGCACGAAAACCGTCATCGATGGTTTCGCCATCGTCCTCCAGCACCATGAAGCTGTCGAGCACCCAGCCGTGGCGCGCTGTGGTGATGCGAGCGTCGACGATGTCGAGCCCGAGGCCGTCGAGCGTGCCGGTGATGTGCGCGAATATCTGCGTGGAGTCGCAGGCATAGACGAAAATTTCGCTGCCGCCACGCGCGGTGGTCTGGCGAATGCGGACCACGGGCCGCTGTTCGCTCTCCAGGATGGAGGCGGTGTGCCAGGCGATTTCATCGGCGGAATGGCGCAGGAAGTAGTCGTCGCTGAGTTCGCGCCATAGGGTGTCGATCGCTTCGGCGTCCAGGTCGAGCCGGGCAAGGCGTGCCTGCGACTCGCGTTGTACCGAGGCAATCATCTCGCCATGGTCCTGCCGCGAATCGAGGCCATGCGCCAGCAGTTGCCCGGTGGCCGCGTAGAGGTCAGCCAGCAGGGTTTCGCGCCAGGCATTCCAGAGCTCCGGATTGGTCGCGCGAATGTCGGCGATGGTGAGCAGATACAGGCTGTCGAGGCGGAGTTGTGTGCCGACCTGTGTGGCGAATTCGCGCACGATGTCGGGGTCGCTGATGTCCTTGCGTTGCGCGGTCATCGACATGAGCAGGTGGTTGCGCACCAGCCAGCTGACGAGTTCGCCGTCCGTCTCGGCCAAGCCGTGCTGCCGGCAGAAGGTCTCCGCTTCGACGGCGCCGATCTGAGAATGATCGCCGCCGCGCCCCTTGCCGATGTCGTGGAACAGGGCGCCCAGGTACAGCAATTCCGGTTTGGGCTGCACCCGAAACAGTTCATGGTAGCGTGGCGAATCGCCGGCTGCTGCAGACAGGCTGAAGCGCCGGACGTTGCGCAGCACCATCAACGTGTGTTCGTCCACGGTATAGACGTGGAAAAGGTCGTATTGCATGCGGCCGACGATGCTGCCGAAGGAGGGCAGATAGGCCGCGAGGATGCCGTAACGATTCATCCTGCGCAGCTGCTGCGTCACGCCGCTCGGTTCACGCAGTATGCGCATGAACAGGTCGCGGCACAGCGGATCTTGCCGGAAGATTTCATCGATCAGGTGGCGGTGCTGGCGGATCAGACGGATGGTCGCGGCGCGCACGCCCGCGATCCGCGGGTGTTGTGCGCATAGCAGGAAGATTTCGAGCAGGGCCGGCGGATGGTCGCGAAATACCGTGTCGTGCCGTGCCTCGATGAAATTGAGACGGATCTGGAAGCGTTCGTTGAGGGTCTCCGGTTCCCCGCTCTCGTCGGCATGCAGAATGCATTCGCGGTAATGCTGCAGCAGCATCTCGTTGAGCCGCTCGAGGTTCATCACGATGCGGTAGTAGCCCTGCATGAACTGTTCGACCGCGAGATTGTTGTCTTCATCGGCAAAATGGCTTTGCTTGGCCAGGGCGACTTGGTGATCGAACAAAAGCCGATCCTCCGCGCGGCCGGTGACGGTATGCAAGGCGAATCGAATACGCCACAGATAGGATTGCCCGGCCTTGAGTTCGCGGTACTCGTCATCGGTCAAAAAGCCGTGGCGTACCAGATCGCTCATGCGTCTGGCGCCGAGGTGGCGCTTGCTGACCCAGCCGATCATCTGGATATCGCGCAAGGCGCCGGGGCCGTCCTTGACGTTGGGTTCCAGGCGGTAGGCCGTGTCGCCGAATTTTTGATGGCGCCTCGATTGTTCCGTCAGCTTGGCGGCGAAGAACTCGCGGCTGGGCCAAATCCGCGCCGGACCGATGGCCTCCATCAGGTCGTTGAACAGTCGCGGCTCGCCATCGATCAGGCGCGCTTCCATCAGGTTGGTGACCACGGTGATGTCGCGAGTGGCCTCGCTGATGCATTCATCAAGCGAACGCACGCTGTGGCCGACGTTGAGTCCGACGTCCCAAAGGCGGCGTAAAAACTCGGCGATGGCGGCCTGTTGTTCTTCCGAAGGGCCCGCGGAGGTCAGCAGGAGCAGGTCKMTGTCGGAGGCGGGCAGCAGTTCGCCGCGACCATAACCGCCGACTGCGAACAGGCCGATATCCGCTTGCCCGCCAAGTCCGGTGTCGGTCCATATGCGGCGTAGCAGGCGATCCACAAATGCGGCACGGCCGTGCACGAGGTCGTCCGCCAGCACGTCGGCGTCGAAGGCCTGTTCGAGGGCGTGGGTGACGGCGTGGATCAGCCCGCGGCAGGATGTCGGATCGACGGAGGCATCCGGCGGCAGGCCGCTCAGGGCATCTTCAAGCGTCAGAAAGCGATCGAGCGAAGGCGGCCAGACGATCAGCGAAGACATCGGAATGCTTCCGGAATCAGGCGGCGCCAAGGGCGTCGGCCTCCTGTTCTTCCCGGCGCAGGGTCAGCACCTCGTGGCCGTCCTTTGTCACGAGAATGGTGTGTTCCCATTGTGCGGACAGGCTGTGATCGCGCGTGACGACGGTCCAGTCGTCGGCCAGCACCTTCACGTCCGCACGTCCGGCGTTCACCATCGGTTCGATGGTGAAGGTCATGCCGGCCTTGAGCGTCAATCCCGTGCCCGGCGTGCCGTAGTGCAGCACCTGGGGATCCTCGTGGAATCCGCGGCCAATGCCATGACCGCAGTATTCTCGTACGACCGTGGCGTGGCGCGACTCGACATGTTGCTGAATGGCGGCGCCGATGTCGCCTAGGCGCGTGCCGGGGCGGACGAGTCCGATGCCGATCCAGAGCGCCTCGTGTGCGATTTCGCAGACGCGGCGCCCAGCCACCGTAGGCTTGCCGACATAGAACATCTTGCTGGTGTCGCCGTGGAAGCCGTCCTTGATGACGGTGATGTCGATGTTGATGATGTCGCCGTTCTTCAGACGCTTGTCGCCGGGGATGCCGTGGCAGACCTGGTGGTTGACCGAAGTGCAGATCGACCTGGGAAAGCCGTGGTAGTTGAGCGGGGCGGGAATGGCCTGCTGTACGTCCACGATGTAATCGTGGCAGATGCGGTCCAGTTCGTCGGTGGTCACGCCCGGCTTCACATGGGGCTCGATCATTTCGAGCACCTCCGCAGCCAGGCGGCCGGCGACGCGCATTTTCTCGATTTCTTCCGCGGTCTTGATCGTGACAGTCATGATTGCTCGCAATTGGGCCTGAACGGCGGGTGGCGGAGTTGGTTGGCCAAGTCCTTTATGGTATAAAGCGCCGGCGCGTGGCGCAAACCCCGGCTCCCAGGCGTTGCTTGGCGGGGCGCCGCGCACAACCACGATGCCGGCAGGCGTCATTTAACGACACACATGCGCCGTCACGGTCCGCTGGGTGCCCGGCTATCTCATCGAGGTGCGGGGTTGCGGATTGGGGCGCATGGAGGTCCAACCCGAAACTGGAGAACAGATCGTCATGGCACACATTACCATGCGCCAGATGCTTGAGGCTGGCGTGCATTTCGGCCATCAGGCCCGTTATTGGAACCCCAAGATGGCGCCTTACATCTTCGGGGAACGCAACCGTATACATATTATCAACCTCGAACACACGCTGCCGCTGTTCAACGACGCCATGAATTTTCTCGGCAAGTTGGCCTCGAAAGGCGGCAAGGTGCTGTTCGTGGGGACCAAGCGTTCGGCTCGCGAAGCGATCCGAGAGGAAGCGGAGCGCGCCAGCATGCCCTACGTCAACCACCGCTGGCTGGGTGGCATGCTCACCAACTTCAAGACCGTGCGCCAGTCCATCCAGCGGCTCAAGGATCTGGAGACCCTGGAGCGCGAAGGCGGTTTCGACCGCGTGAGCAAAAAGGAAGCCCTGGGTCTGCGCCGCGAGATGGAAAAGCTCGAAAAGAGCCTGGGCGGCATCAAGGACATGGGCGGTTTGCCGGACGCGCTGTTCGTGATCGACGTCGGTCACGAACGCATTGCCGTAAGCGAGGCCGCCAAGCTGGGTATTCCGGTGGTGGCGGTGGTGGATACGAACAACCCGCTGGACAATGTCGACTACGTGATACCCGGCAATGACGACGCCATGCGCGCGATCCAGCTGTATGTGACCGCCGCGGCCGATGCGATCAACGAGGGTCGTCTGATTGCGCGCAACAGCGCCGGTGCCGCCAAGGACAAGTCCGACGCCGTCGAGGCCGAGCTCGCAGCCCAGGCTGCCGATGCCGCGTCCTGAAGCCGCATTCATCACCCCGAATTGAGGAGATTGTAGAGGCATGCAAATAACCGCAAGTCTGGTCAAGGAGCTTCGTGAACGCACCGGAGCCGGCATGATGGAGTGCAAGAAGGCCCTGACCGAGAACAACGGCGACATCGAGGCCGCCATCGAAGCCATGCGCAAGTCCGGCGCAGCCAAGGCGGTCAAGAAGGCCGGCCGTATCGCAGCCGAAGGGCAGGTGGCGTCGATCCGCTCCGAGGACGGCAAGGCCGCGGTCCTGGTCGAGGTCAACTGCGAAACCGACTTCGTCGGCAAGGACGAGAACTTTGCCGGTTTCGTGGCGTTGGTTGCCGAACGTGCGTTGGGCCAGAATCCCGCCGATGTCGAGGCACTGTCGGCCCTGCCCGCAGGCGATGACGGCAAGACCCTGGAAGAGCGTCGTCAGGAGCTGGTGTCCAAGGTAGGCGAAAACGTCCAGGTTCGCCGCTTCGCGCGCTTCGAGGCTTCCGGGGATCGCCTGGGCACCTATATTCACGGCACGCGGATCGGCGTGGTCGTGGACATGGACGGCGGCGACGACGCCCTTGCGCGCGATATCTGCATGCACATCGCCGCTTCCCGCCCCGTTTGCGTCGATGCCGATGAGGTGCCGCAGGAGCTGCTGGATAAGGAGCGGGAGATCTATGCCGCGCAGGCCGCCGAGAGCGGCAAGCCGCCGGAGATCGTCGAAAAGATGGTCGAGGGGCGCATCAAGAAGTATCTGGGCGAGATCACCCTCTTGGGGCAGCCTTTCGTGAAGCAGCCCGATGTGAGCGTAGGCAAGTTGCTGGCCGATGCCGGTGCATCGGTGCATCGTTTCGTTCGCTACGAAGTCGGCGAGGGAATCGAGAAGCAGGCGGAAAACTTCGCCGAGGAAGTGATGGCGCAGGTCAAGGGCGCCTGATCACGTGTCCTGGCGCGCGCACGGGCCGGCTTGTTGCCGGCCCGTGCGCGCAATGTGACCCCGGGCTGTTTCGGCGGCCCGGGTTTCGTCATTCAATACGGGATGTCTCCGCCACATGAGTGAGCCCGCCAAACCCGCTTACAGACGTATACTCCTCAAGCTCAGCGGCGAAGCGCTGATGGGCAACCAGTCCTTCGGCATCGACCCTGAGATGATTCAGCGAGTGGCCTGCGAGGTCACGGAAATCAGCCGGATGGGCGTGCAGGTGGCGATGGTCATCGGCGGCGGTAATCTTTTCCGCGGCGCCGGTCTGGCGCAAGCGGGGATGGACCGCGTGACCGGCGATCAAATGGGTATGCTGGCCACGGTGATGAATGCCCTGGCCATGCAGGATGCCCTCGAACATCAAGGCGCTTACTGCCGCGTGATGTCGGCGATCAAGATCAATCAGGTGTGCGAGGATTACATTCGCCGCCGCGCCATTCGCCACCTCGAAAAGGGGCGTGTGGTCGTGTTTGCTGCCGGTACCGGCAACCCCTATTTCACCACCGATTCGGCTGCCAGCCTGCGTGCCAGCGAGATCAACGCGGACCTCATGCTCAAGGCGACCAAGGTCGACGGCGTCTACGATGCCGATCCGGTGCATAATCCGAATGCGCGCCGTTATGACAGTCTGACTTACGACGAGGCCCTGAATTCGCGCCTCGAGGTCATGGATCAGACCGCGCTAGTCCTGTGCCGCGATAATTCCATTCCGCTCAGGGTTTTTGATGTGTATCAGCCTGACAACCTTAGGCGCGTGGTGATGGGCGAGCCCGTCGGCACCCTTGTAAAGCGAGACTGACGATGATTGACGAGATTCTAAGCGATGCCAAGGTGCGGATGCAGAAAAGCATCGAGTCGCTCAAGCACGAGTTCGCCAAGATCCGCACCGGGCGGGCCACGCCGAGTCTGCTTGAGCACATTACCGTCGACTATTACGGCAATGCGACACCGCTGAACCAGGTCGCCAAGGTGGCGATCGAGGATGCGCGTACCCTGAGCATCACACCCTGGGAGAAGACGATGGTAGGGCCGATCGAGAAGGCCATCATGACTTCCGACCTGGGGTTGAATCCGGCTACCGCGGGTACCGTGATCCGCGTGCCGATGCCGCCGCTGACCGAGGAGCGTCGGCGCGATCTGGTCAAGGTGGTGCGCCACGAGGCCGAGAGCGGCCGAGTGGCCGTCCGCAACATCCGTCGCGACGCGAACAACGATCTCAAATCCCTGGTCAAGGATAAGGAAATTTCCGAAGACGAGGAGCGGCGTGCGCAGGAGCTGATCCAAAAGGCGACCGACCAGAGTATTGCCGATGTCGACGCCATGCTCGCACAGAAAGAAAAGGAACTGATGGAAATTTAACCATTACGGTTCCGATCCCGGTGGTCCTCCGATTACGTGCAAACCGATAACGCCAACCCAGCCAGTCTTCCCAGGCACCTTGCGATCGTCATGGATGGCAATGGTCGCTGGGCACGCTCCCGCCATTTGCCCCGTACCGAAGGTCACCGCCGTGGCGTGAAGTCGGCGCGCACGGTGATCGAGGCGTGCGCGCAGCGCGGTGTCGAAGTGTTGACCCTGTTTGCTTTCAGCAGCGAAAACTGGCGGCGCCCCAAAAGCGAGGTCAATGCCCTGATGGAGCTGTTCATCACGGCGTTGCGCCGGGAGATCGGCACGCTTGCGGAACAGGGCATTCGCATGCGGTTCATCGGCGCGCGCGAAGCCTTTTCGGAGCGGCTGCAGGCTGCGATGGCCGAAGCTGAGGCGCGCACGAGCGACAATCGTGCCATGACGCTGGTGGTGGCGGCCAATTATGGCGGGCGCTGGGATATCGTACAGGCCGCGGAGCGTGCCGAGTTGACGGGTGGCACGCCGGGGAGCCGCGAACACGGTCTCGCAGAGAATCTGACAACCTCCGGCCTGCCCGACCCCGACCTGTTCATCCGCACGGGCGGTGAGCGCAGGCTTAGCAATTTTCTCCTTTGGCAGCTGGCCTATACCGAACTCTACTTCACCGATGTATTGTGGCCCGATTTCGGCGTGGCCGAGCTGGACCTGGCCTTGGCCGACTATGGTCGGCGTCAACGGCGATTCGGCCGCACCGGTGAGCAGGTGGAAGCGCATGTTTAAGCAACGGCTGGTCACAGGATTGTTGCTGGCGGGCGCGGCTCTGGCAGCGATCCTCGGCCTGCCCAGCATCGCTTTTGCCGCGCTGGTGCTGGTGACATTCCTGATTGGCGCCGACGAGTGGTCGCGTCTGACGGGTGGACAATCCGTCTGGGTGCGATCGAGTTTCGTGCTGGTGGTCGCCGTGGCGGCCGGCGTGGCCTGGCGGGTGGCTATGCATGGCGATATCCGTCTGCCGATCCTGATGGGCGTGATCTGGTGGCTGGCCGTTGCCGGTCTGCTGCTGATCTACAGCCCAGGCCGATCCCTGAATGCCATCGGGGGGCTGCGGACGGTCTTGCGCATAGCCGTGTTGCTTTCGTTGGTGCCGGCATGGCTCGCCATCGTGTGGCTCCAAAGGTATGATCCTTGGCTGCTCGTGTTCCTGATCGTGCTGGCGGCGGTAGGCGACAGCGCCGCCTATCTGGCGGGCAGACGTTTCGGGCGTCGTCGCATGGCGCCCCGCCTGAGCCCCGGCAAAACATGGGAAGGCTTGATGGGAGAGATGCTGATATCGTTGCTGCTGGCCGTCGCGGGCGCCTGGTATTTCGTCGCCGGCGACAACTGGGCGCGCGTTGGGTTCGTATGTCTGTGCCTGGTTACGGTATTGGCTTCGGTCATCGGCGATCTGTTCGAAAGCCTGCTCAAGCGCGTGGCCGGCGCCAAGGACAGTGGGTCGCTGTTGCCGGGACATGGCGGCGTGCTGGATCGGTTCGACAGCCATCTGGCCGCGGCACCGGTCTTTCTGCTGGGCTGGCTATGGTTGCGTGGGGGCGGTTTGTGACCCAGGCGGTGCAGCGATTGACCATTCTCGGCGCGACCGGGAGTATCGGAGCCAGCACCCTGGACGTCGTGGCTCGACATCCCGAGCGGTTCCGGGTCGAGGCGCTGACGGCACATCGCGACAGCGCACGGCTGTTTGAACTCTGTCTGAATCATCGACCTGCCTATGCCGTCATGGCGGACCCGGCCGCCGCGCGGGATCTAGCGCAGCGCATACAAGGCGCCGGGCTTGATACCCGTGTGCTGAGTGGTCCGGCGGGATTGATCGAAGTCGCTTCGCTGCCGCGGGTGGATACCGTGATGGCCGCCATCGTCGGCGCGGCAGGGCTGCTGCCGACTTTGGCCGCCGTACGCACCGGCAAACGCATTCTGCTGGCCAACAAGGAGGCACTGGTGATGGCCGGCGGCCTGTTCATGGCCGAGGTTGCCGAACACCAGGCGCTGCTGTTGCCCATCGACAGCGAGCACAATGCCGTGTTCCAGTGCCTTCCAACCGGTCCCCACGCCGAGGGCCTGCCGGCTCGGGGAATCGATCGGATTCTGCTGACCGCCTCGGGCGGCCCATTCCGATGCTGCGACATCGAAACCCTGCATACGGTGACGCCGGATGCTGCCTGTGCGCATCCCAATTGGTCGATGGGGCGCAAGATATCGGTCGATTCGGCCACCTTGATGAACAAGGGCTTGGAGGTGATCGAGGCTTGCTGGCTGTTCGACATTGCGCCCGAGCGCGTGGACGTGGTGGTTCATCCGCAGAGCGTGATCCACTCTCTGGTCGGCTACAGCGACGGCTCGGTGCTGGCGGAACTGGGCAATCCCGACATGCGCACGCCGATCGCGCATGCCTTGGCCTGGCCCGAGCGGATTCGTTCTGGAGTCGGGCCGCTCGACCTGGTGTCCATCGCACGGCTGGACTTCGAAGCCGTCGACAAACAACGCTTTCCCTGCCTCGAACTCGCCTATCAGGCGATGCAGGCGGGAGGTGCCGCCACGGCGATTCTCAATGCCGCGAACGAAATCGCCGTGGCGGCGTTCCTGGATCGCAGAATGCGCTTTACCGATATACCAGGTGTCATTGAAGACACCCTATCCGCGCTGGCTCCCGGCGACGCCGAGGACCTTGACCACATCCTGGAATGGGATGCCCGCGCCCGACAATCTGCGCAGCGCAGCGTCGATGCGCGCCACCGCCGGACGCAGGCCGTCTCATGAACATTCTCTGGGATATCGCCGCCTTTATCGTGGCCGTCAGCATTTTGGTGACGGTGCACGAGTTCGGGCATTTCTGGGTCGCACGTCGCCTGGGCGTGCGCGTACTGCGTTTTTCTGTCGGTTTTGGCAGGCCGCTGCTGCGTTGGCATGGCCGCGACGAGGTCGAGTACGTGATCGCGGCTTTGCCCTTTGGCGGCTACGTCAAAATGGTCGACGAGCGCGAGGGCGAGGTGCCGGAGGCCTTGCGCGAGCGGGCGTTCAACCGGCAGCCCGTCACGCACCGCATGGCGATCGTGGCGGCCGGGCCAGTGGCCAATTTCCTGTTGGCGATCCTGCTGTATGCCGGCATGTTCATGGTGGGCGTGCAAGGTATTCGGCCTTATGTCGGTGCCGTAAGCCCGGGCAGCCCAGCCGCACTGGCCGGCTTTCACGAGCGCGATCTGATTCTCGACGTCAACGGAAGTCCGGTCCAGACATGGGAACAGGCACGTCTCATGTTGCTGGCCGACGGCATCAGCCATGGCAGTCTCGTGCTGCGAGTGCGCACGCCGGGCGGCCATCTGGAAACGCGTGAGATTCCGACCGCGGGACTGGGCTTGCTGCGCGAGGGCGACAAGGTTTTGCAGCTGATGGGGCTCTCGGTCTGGCGGCCGTCGATGCCCGTGATCGCCAAAGTCATGCCGGGCGGGGCCGCCGCGAAATCCGGCCTCAAGCCAGGTGATCGCATATTGAGCATGGATGGCAAGGCGATCACCTCGACCACAGCCTGGATCAAGGAGATTCAGGATCATCCCGGGCAAAGGATGCCGCTCACCGTCGAGCGGGACGGCAAACGGCTCGCGCTGGCACTCACGCCGCGCCCGAAGACTTCCGACGGACATGTGAAGGGCTTTATCGATGCGCAGATCGGCGGCATCGTTCCCGAAGCGGCGCGAAAACTGTTGAGCACGGAAGTACGTTATGGCCCGCTGGAGGCGCTGGTCCAGGGTGCGGTCAGGACTTGGGATATGACGGTATTGACGCTGCGGGTGATGGGCAAGCTTGTGGTCGGCGAAGCTTCGGTGCGCAACCTCAGCGGTCCGGTCACCATCGCCGAATATGCCGGCATCACGGCAGCGATAGGGCTATCCGCCTTCCTCGGCTTTCTGGCAATCGTCAGCCTCAGTCTCGGCGTGCTGAACCTGCTGCCGGTGCCGATACTGGATGGCGGTCATCTACTCTATCAAACCATTGAGCTGCTGCGCGGAAAACCGCTTTCCGAACATGCGGAACTGATTGGCCAGAAGATCGGACTGGTATTTCTCGGGGCGCTTATGTCGCTCGCCTTTTACAATGACATTTCCAGGTTGCTGACTTAATGATTTTAAAGCGTTCGCTGTGTATCCCTGTCCTGATGACGCTGCTGTGTGCGGAAGCGCATGCCGCGACCGGGGCCGATAAATTCAAGGTTTCCGGTATCGAAGTGCAAGGCCTGCAACGGATATCCGAGGGCACGGTTTTCGCGTATTTGCCGATCCATGTTGGAGAAACATTCGATGATGCGGAATCCAGCAAAATTATCAGCGCGCTTTATCACACGGGTTTTTTCAGCGACGTAAGTCTTTACCGGCAGAATCACGTGCTGATCGTGAAGGTCAAGGAGCGGCCGGCGATCAACGACATCAAGTACAGCGGCAACAAGGTCATCAGTAATGACCAGCTCAAGCTGGTGCTCATGCAGGCCCATGTCGCCAAGGCTCAGATCTACAAACCCGAAGTGCTCGAGCAATTGCAGAACGCATTGCGCGATCAGTATTTTTCGCGTGGAAAATACAACGTGAAAATCGACACCACGGTGAAGCACCTGCCGCGTAATCGCGTGAATATCGATATCAAGATCGTCGAAGGGCGCACGGCCAAGATCAAGCAGGTCAATATCGTTGGCAACCATGCCTACAACGAGCAGCATCTGCGCGATTTGCTGGATGTCGGCATTCCGCCTTGGTGGGCGTTTCTGAGCGATCGGGATAAATATTCCAGAGAGCGCCTCAACAAGTCCCTGGAAAGCCTGCGTTCAGAATATCTCGACCATGGGTATATCGATTTTGCGCTCGATTCCACACAGGTGGCGCTGACTCCTTCGCATCGGCATATCTATGTCGATATCAATATTCACGAAGGCGATCAGTACAAAGTATCTAGCGTGAAGCTTGCCGGCAATCTGCTTTATCCAAAGGCGGAGCTGGAAAAGCTGATCTCCATCAAGCCTGGTGAAATATTTTCGCGCAAAAAAGTGACCGACAGCATCAAGGCCTTGACCAAGCTTTATGGCGATCACGGTTACGCATTCGCGAACATCAATCCAATTCCTGAAATCGACCGCAAGAACAAGACGATAGGGTTGGCGTTTTTCATCGATCCCGGCAAGCGGGTTTACGTTAACCAGATCCATTTCTTCGGTAATAAGAGCACGCAGGGCGAGGTGCTGAGGCGCGAAATGCGCCAGCTGGAAGGCTCGCAATATTCCGCCAAGGAAATAGAACGCTCCAAAATACGCCTGCAGCGCCTGCCGTTTATCGAGTCGGTGAACATCGATACGCAACGCGTACCCGGTAGCGACAATGAAGTCAATCTGGATGTGCACGTGAAGGAGCGCCTGGCAGGCAGTTTCATGGCCAGCGTAGGCTATTCGCAATTCGAAGGCGTGATTCTGTCGACGAGCGTGAGTACCAACAACTTCCTTGGCGAGGGCAAGGCGATTCAGCTGGGTGTCAATACCAGCGCCATCAATACGCTCTATCAGCTGAATTACCGTAATCCCTATTACACGCTCAACGGGGTGAGCCGAAGCGTCAACCTGTATTACCAGCGCACCAATACCACGCAGGTTTACGTGGTCGACTACAGCTCCGACCGCCTCGGCGGCACCGTTACCTATGGCATACCGATTTCGGAATACGATCGCCTGGACGCCAGCTATGGTTATCAGGGCATCAAGGTTCAGCCGGGGACAACGCCTTCGCAGACCGTGACCGACTTCATCGCGCGTCACGGCAACAATTACAGCATGTTCAAGCTCGGCCTGGGCTTTTCGCACGATTCGCGCAACCGGACGGTATTCCCCACCGAAGGTAACTACCAGACATTGGATCTGAGCCTGATTACTCCCGGCAGTTCGATCAAGTACTACAAGCTCGGTTACGATAATCACCAGTACCTGCCAATCACGCATGCGCTGACGCTGTCGCTCAGCGGTACGCTTGGCTACGGTGCCGGCTACGGCGGTACGCATACGTTGCCGTTCTTCGATACCTATTATGCTGGTGGTATCAACAGCGTGGCAGGCTACCAGGATTATTCGCTGGGTCCGCAAGATCCGGTTTCAGGACTTCCCGTCGGTGGTGACCTGAAGGTCGTCGGCAGAATGAGCCTGATTTTCCCGATGCCATTCCTGAAGAACTCCAGTTCGGTGCGTTTGAGTACTTTCGTCGATGCAGGCAATGTGTTCGCCACGCCACAAACATACAAAACCAAAGACCTGCGCGCATCCGCCGGTATCGGTCTTGAGTGGCTGTCGCCCATAGGGCCCCTGAGTTTCAGTGTGGCGAAGCCGCTCAATGCCAAGCCGGGCGACCATTTGCAATTATTCCAGTTCAATATTGGTACCTACTTCTGAGGTGTTCTATGTCCGTACGTAAAAGCCTGTTGAGTTCGTTCGCGCTTACCGCGTTGCTTTTGCTGTCCCCGGTCAGCGAGGCCGCGAGCGGGAAAATCGGTTTCGTCAATGTCGCCGAAATCATGGCCAAGGCGCCGCAAGCAGAAGCGGCACGCGCTGAACTGCAGAAGGAATTCAAGCCGCGCGAGGAAAAACTTGGTCAGCTGCGCGACGAAATTCAGAAGGAGGAGGCCGATCTCAAGCGCAATGCGGCCGCGATGTCGGCCGAACGCAAGAAGCAGGCGGAAATTTCGCTGCAGAAGAAAGAGAACGATTTCAATCGCGAACTTTCTTCCTTCCGTGAGGATTTTGGCGTCAAACGCAACCAGGTGCTCCAGGCGCTGCAGAAAAAAATATCCCAGGTCATTCTGGGCATTGCGAAGAAGGGTGATTACGATATGATTCTGAGCGATGGCGTGGTGTACGTAAGCGACAAGATCAATCTGACGGACAAGGTGCTTGCGGAACTGAAGAAGTCGGCAAAATAAGACGAAACGAAAGGGGGCTGAGTCGGTGAGCATGACCCTGGGGCAGTTGGCCCAGGCCGTCGGCGCCAGCGTTGCAGCGGACGACGCCGAGAAACTGGTGACGCATGTGGCTCCGCTGCATGGCGCGGGTTCCGGTGCGTTGAGCTTCGTGGCCGATGATCGCAACCTCAAGGGATTGGCCGTGACGCAAGCGACGGGTGTGTTGCTGCGGGCAAGGCACGCGGATCAGTCTCCGGTGGCGTGTCTGATCTGCGACAATCCGCACGTGGCTTTCGCACGCGCGGCGACGCTACTGCATCCTGCCGCCCACCCTCCCGCCGGGATTCACCCGAGCGCGGTGGTCGACGAGCAGGCTTACGTGGACCCAACGGCACACGTCGGCGCACAATCGGTCGTCGCGGCCGGCTGTCACATCGGCGCAGGTGCGGTTGTCGGGCCAGGCTGTGTGCTGCTGGCGGGTGTCGAGCTTGCTAGCGATGTTCGACTGGTCGCCCGCGTGACTATCGGGCCCGCCTGTCGTATCGGTGCGCGTACGCAGATCCACCCGGGTGCGGTGATCGGCGCCGATGGTTTCGGGTTCGCCGTGGATCAAGGGCGTTGGCTCAAGGTGCCTCAGCTGGGTAGGGTCATCCTCGGCGAGGATGTCGAGGTCGGCGCCAATACCACGATTGACCGCGGCGCACTGGATGACACCGTGATCGGCGATGGCGTCAAGATAGACAATCTCGTTCAGGTCGCGCACAACGTGCGAATCGGCGAGCATACGGCGATTGCCGGCTGCGTCGGCATTGCCGGCAGTGCCGAAGTCGGGGCCTATTGCACTATCGGCGGTGGAGTCGGTATCGCCGGACATTTGCGACTGACCGACCATGTGCACGTGACGGGGATGAGCCTGGTGGCGCGTTCGCTGGATGAACCGGGCGCCTATTCGTCCAGCATGCCGGCGCAGCCGATGCGCAGTTGGCAGCGCAATGCCGCGCGTTTCCGTCATCTGGACGAAATGGCGAAACAGATCAAGCGACTTGAAGAGCAAGAAAAAAATGACCGACATGAAGACTCGTGAGTCGCGGTAGATGGAATCCTTTGAGGCGAGAACTTTGAATTCTTTCAACATCCAGGAAATTTTGAATTATCTGCCGCATCGCTACCCTTTTTTGCTGGTGGACAAGGTGGTGGATTGCGTGCCCGGGGAATGGCTGACGGCGGTCAAGAACGTCACTGTCAACGAGCCCTTTTTCCAGGGGCATTTTCCCAATCGTCCCGTGATGCCCGGCGTGCTGATACTGGAAGCGATGGCGCAGGCAACGGGACTGCTGGCATTCAAGACACGTGGCGATGCGCCGCCGCCGGAGAATTTCCTGTACCTGTTCGTATCAGTCGACCGTGCGCGCTTCAAGCGCCAGATAATACCCGGCGATCAATTGATCATGCGTGTGGAGCTGCTTCGCGTGAAGCGGGATATGTGGAAATTTTCTGCCGAGGCGCGGGTTGACGGCGATCTGGCGGCGGAGGCAGAGTTAATGTGCGCAGGGCGAGAGGTGGTGTCTTGATTCACCCACAGGCGATCATCGATCCCGGCGCCGAGCTCGCCGAGGATGTCAGCATCGGGCCGTTCAGTGTGATCGGTCCCCATGTCACCATCGATGCCGGCACGCAGATCGGGCCGCATGTCGTGATCCAGGGACCGACCCGCATCGGTCGCGACAATCGTATTCTGCAGTTCACCTCGCTTGGCGCCGATCCGCAGGACAAAAAATATCGCGGCGAGCCGACCGAACTTGTGATCGGTGACAGAAATCTCATACGCGAAAGCGTCACGATCAATCGTGGCACGGTCAATGGCAACGGCCGTACAGTGGTCGGCGACGACAATCTGCTGATGGCCTATATCCACATCGCCCACGACTGTCGCATCGGCAATAACACGATATTCTCGAACAATGCCTCGCTGGCGGGGCATGTGCACATCGACGACTGGGTGATCCTCAGCGGTTTCACCCTGGTGCATCAATTCTGCAGTATCGGCGCCCATGCCTTCACCGGCATGGGCAGTGCGGTCGCCAAGGATGTGCCGCCTTATCTGATCGTGTCCGGCAATCCTGCGCGTCCGCACGGGATCAACAAGGAAGGCCTCAAGCGGCGCGGCTTCACGCCTGAGCAGATCAATTGCCTGAGGCGGGCATACAAGCTGCTTTACCGCCAGGGACTGGCGCTTGAGGCGGCCGTGGTAGAATTGGGCGTGCTGGCCGCCAGCGAGCCAGCCGTGCAGCCGATGCTGGAATTTCTGCAGCAGGAAGTCCGCCGCAGCATCATCCGCTGAGCGGTCTTCCTCAAGTCCGGCCCTGGGGCGCGCCGAGCATTTCCAGGGCCAGGCTGGCGATGTCGGTGCTGCGGCCGTCTCCGGCCAACTGCTCGCGCAAGCGTTTGAAGCCTTCGCGGACGCGCGCCGCATACGCCGCGTCGTTCAGCAGCCGACCCAGCTCTCGCGAGATCGCTTCGGCTGTTGCCTCATCCTGTATCAGTTCAGTGGCGACGCGCTGCCCGGCGACGATATTGCATAGCGCGATGTGATCCACGCGGATCAGCCGGCGCATGATGCGATAGCTGATCGGGTTGACCCGGTAGACCACTGCGAGCGGCTTGCCCATCAGCGCGATTTCGAGCGTTGCGGTGCCGGAAGCGCTGACGATGGCATCGCAACTTTGGATCACGTCGTAGAAATGACCGGCAACCCGCGTGATCTCGACGGCCGCGCCACGCAGATGCATATCGATGGCCTCCTCGCTCAGGGTCGATGCCCGTGGCAGGATGAACTGCACCGCCGGCATTTCCGCCTGCAGGCGGCGGGCCGCCTCGATTTGCAGCGGCAGCAATCGTTGCAGTTCGCCGCGTCGGCTGCCCGGAAAGAGACCGACGACCGGTCGCGCGGGGTCGAGCCCGAATCGTGTTGCCGCCTGGTCGCGCGTCAGCGTCGAATGGGCCTCTTCGGCCAGTGGGTGGCCGACGAAGCGAGCGGGAACCCCGGCCGCTTCGTAAAACGGCAGCTCGAAGGGAAACACCACGGCCATCATGTCCACGCGCTCCCGGATGGTGTGTACGCGCTTGCGGCGCCAGGCCCAAACCTGCGGGCTGATGTAATAAAGCACCTTGATGCCCAGCGCGCGCGCGGTTTTGGCGAGGCGCAGATTGAAGTCCGGGTAATCGACCAGGATGAGCAGGTCGGGGCGTTCGTCGCGCAGACGTCGGCGCATCTGCTCCAGCGCCGCGCGCAGGGTGCGGTAGTGGATCAGCACCTCGACCAGGCCGACGACCGCGAGCGTGGCGGCATCGACGAGGATTTCCACGCCCGCGCGGCGCATGGCTTCGCCACCGATACCGGAAAATACGGTCTCCGGCGCGCGCCGCCTAACGGCTGCGACCAGTTGTGCCGCGTGCTGGTCGCCGGAGGCCTCGCCGCTGACGATCAGCACGCGGTGTGCGCGTGTCAGCGCGTCGGCGGGCGCGGCGGTGTCGTTCATCGTGCGTGGCCGGTTCAGGCGAGGCAGGCGCCTATCGTTTCGGTGATGCGATCCACGTCGGCGTCGGCCAGTTCCGGATAGACGGGTAGCGACAGGCACTCGCTGGCGACGCGCTCGGCGACCGGCAGGCGGATGTCGCGGCAGGCGTCCGCAAACACGTCCTGCCGGTGCAGGGGGATCGGGTAGTACACGGCACAGGCGATGTCGGCCGCCTGCAGCGCGGCCATGATTTCGTCACGGCGCGGGCTGAGCAGGGTGTACTGATGGTAGACGTGTTCGCCGGCCACGGCTTCGTGCGGCGGCGTGACGCCGTCGATCGCGGCGAGTGCCCGTGTGTACCGGTGGGCGACGCGGCGGCGGCCTGCATTGAATGCGTCTATGCGCTTGAGCTTGACGCGCAGGATGACGGCCTGGATTTCATCCAGGCGGCTGTTGAAGCCTAGTTCGGAATGGTGGTAGCGCTGCCAGGAGCCGTGGTTGCGCAGCACGCGCAGGTGCTCCGCCATTTCGGCCGAGCCGGTGCTGATCAGGCCGCCGTCGCCGTAGCAGCCGAGATTCTTGCTGGGGAAAAAGCTGAAGCAGCCGGCGGCGCCCAGTGTGCCGGTCTGGCGGCCGCCGGATGCGGCGCCAAAGGATTGCGCACAGTCTTCCACCAGCGTGAGCCCGTGGTGCTCGGCCAGCGCGCCAAGTGCGACCATGTCCGCCGGCTGGCCGAACAGGTGCACCGGCAGGATGGCGCGGGTGCGCGGGCCGATCGCGGCGGCCACCTGCTCGGGATCGAGATTGAAGGTCTGAGGGTCGATGTCCACGAACACCGGCGTGGCACCCACGTAGAGGATGGCTTCGGCGGTGGCGATAAAGGTGAACGGCGAGGTGATGACCTCGTCGCCGGGTTTGATGCCGGCAGCGATCAGGGCGAGGTGCAGGGCGTCGGTGCCGGAAGCGACACTGACCGCGTGCGCGGCGCCGAGGTAGGCTGCAGCTTCTTCCTCGAAGGCGCGCACATTCGGGCCGAGAATGAACTGGGTCGACTCGAGTGCCTGCAGGATGCCCCGGTCGATCTCCTCGCGCAGCGCCAGGTACTGGGTTTTAAGGTCTACCATCGGGATCATGCCGGTGTCTCCGCGAGTCGCGTGTCGTGGGGCTGTGGGGGCGGGATCAGCTGGGTGCCGAGGCGAGCAGTTCGGAAATCCGAATCGCCGTCTGCAGGGCCAGGCGGCCGTCCTCGCCGGTCACCGGCGGCGAGATATCGCGCCGGATGGCGTCAAGGAAGGCGGCGATTTCGTCGCGGATCGCGTCGCTGCTTTCGAACAGGCTTTCCTGCGAGGTGATCTCGGGAATGCCGGGGAATATCTCGCGTTCGCCCTTGCGGTGTACGCTCAGGATCTTGTCCTGGAAATCGATCGAGATGTAGGCGTCGTTCTGGAACACGCGCATCTTGCGTTGCGGCTTCATGCTGACTCGGCTGGCGGTGACATTGGCCACGCAGCCGTTTTCGAAATGCAGCCGTGCATTGGCGATGTCGATCTCGGCGGTGAGGACCGACACGCCGTTGGCGTCGATCTTGTCGATCGGCGAGCGCACCAGCGTCTGGATGATGTCGATGTCGTGGATCATCAGGTCGAGCACGACGTTGACATCGGCACCGCGAGGGTTGAAGGCGGCGAGACGATGCGACTCGATGAAACGCGGGGTGTCGAGCACGCCGTTGAGGGCGAGTACCGCGGCGTTGAAGCGCTCAAGATGGCCGATCTGCAGGACCAGATTGCGTTCGCGGGCCAGGGCGATCAGCTCGTCCGCCTCGGCCACGGTGGTCGTCATCGGCTTTTCGAGCATGACGTGGATGCCATGGGACAGGCAGTCGCGGGCTACCGCGTGGTGCAACTGGGTCGGTACGACCACGCTGACGGCGTCGACGGCGCCGAGCAACTCGCGATAATCGGTGACGGCGCGCGTGCCGCATTCCTCGGCGACGCGTTCCGCCTGTCCGCGATTGGGATCGGCGACCGCCACCAGCTCCGCTTCGGGCAAGGCGGCATATTTCTGCGCGTGGAATCGGCCGAGATAACCCACGCCGATGACTGCTGTCTTTAGTGTTTCGCTCAAGATCGAGGGCTTGCCATGAATTCGGGTTTGCGAAAACGGTGTCCGCTGCCGGGCGCCGCAGTGTTCGCGTCGGCGCATGTTCGCATTTACCGGGGGGCTTAGGCAATGCGAACCGCCTTCGTCGATGCTATCGTGCGCGCCGGGAGTAGCGACAGGATATCGGCATGGGCAACCAGCGAGCGCAGGAACCGTTCGACGGCGAAGGGCGATTGTGGACGGCGGGTGTCGACGAGGCAGGGCGCGGGCCGTTGGCCGGGCCGGTGATTGCCGCGGCCGTCGTGCTCGATCCCGCGCGGCCGATCGAGGGCTTGGCCGATTCCAAAAAGCTCAGTGCCCGGCGGCGCGAAACCCTCGCCGTGGCGATACGCGCGCACGCGTTGGCCTGGGCCGTCGGCCGCGCCGAGGTCGAGGAAATCGACCGCTTGAATATCCTGCACGCGAGCATGCTGGCGATGCAGCGGGCGGTGGCTGCACTGCCGCGGCTGCCCGAACGGGTGCTGATCGATGGCAACCGCTGTCCGGTACTGGATTGCGAGAGCCAGGCGATCGTGGGGGGCGACGACAAGGTGCCTGCGATCAGCGCGGCCTCGATCCTGGCCAAGACGGTGCGCGACGCCGAGATGCTCGCGCTGCATGCGCGCCATCCCGAATATGGTTTTGATCGTCACATGGGCTATCCCACCGCGCAGCACAGGGAGGCGCTTCGCCTGCATGGACCCGCCGACTGTCATCGACGCAGCTTCGCGCCGGTACGCCGCTGTCTGGAGTGATCCACGGCCGTTTCAGGATTGGCGCGCGCGCAGCGCAAGCAGCGCAGCGCCGTAGGCGGCCGCCTGGTGTGCGGGTGGCAGCAGCGGTACGCCGAGACGGTCGGCGCGGATGCGTGTCCAGCCGGCGTTGAGCGCGCCGCCGCCGATACTGCGCACGCTGAGCAGGCGCTCTCCGCCTGCAGCCTGCAGTCGCGCGTAGCCCAGGCGTTCGATTTCCGCCATGCCTTCCAAGATGCCCTGGAAGAAGCGGCAGCTGTCGTCAGGCCGCGGCGTCAGGCGCGGCGGCAGGGCCGGGTCGGCGATCGGAAAGCGCTCGCCCGGGTGCAACAGCGGGTAATAATCCAGCCCGGTCGGTTTCGTGGGTTGCAGCGCCTTGCTGCAGCGGGCGATTTCGTCGTCGGCGAAAAACGCGCGCAGCACCGCGCCGCCGCTGTTGGATGCGCCGCCGGCCAGCCACAACTCGCCCAGCCGATGGCTGTAGATCCCGGATGCCGGCTGGAAGACCGGTTGCTGGCATAGGAGCTTGAGCACCAGCGTGCTGCCGAGCGAGGTCACCGCCTCGCCGGGCGCAGAGGCGCCGGTGGCGAGGAAGGCGGCAACGCCGTCGGTGGTGCCGGCTACTAGCGCAATGCCGGCCGGCAGACCCAGCGCACGCGCCAACGCCGGGCTCAGCGTGCCGACGGGCGTGCCGGGTGCGTGGACCCTGGGCAGGGAGCCGGCCGGTACGCCTAGCTGTGTCAGCCACGCCGGCCAGGCGCGGGCGACGGGGTCGTAGCCGAGCTTGAGCGCGTTGTTTTCATCGCTGGTGCCCAGCGGCGCACCCAGGCGCGCGAGCAGCCAGTCGGCCTGGTGCAGGACGCGAAATGGGATGGCCGGTGGGCGTTCCCGCAGTAACCAGAGCAGTTTGGCCAGGGCCGAGCTGGCACCGTGCGCGCCGCTTTCCGCCGGCGCGGTATCGGCGATGCGCGTGGCTTCCGCTTGGGCGCGCTGGTCGGCATACATCAGCGCGGGTCCCAGCGGCTCGCCTTTGCGGTCGGACAGCAGCAAGGTGCCGGAAGTGCCGTCCAGCGCGAGCGTGCGCGCCGCAAACCCCGCAGGTATCGCACGCGCCACCGCCGCCAGCGTCGCGTGCAGCGTCAGCCACCAGATCGCAGGCGCCTGCTCGAGTCGGCCGTGGCTGCCGAGCGGCGCCGGCATCGGGCACTGGGCCTGCGCGCGCACAGCGCCGTCGTCGTCGATGGCGAGCGCGCGCACGCCAGAGGTGCCCACGTCGATGCCGATCGCGAGCGGTCGCGTCACCCGGTATCCGCCTAGGGCAGGGTGATCGGCGTGGGCGGCGCCCAGTCTGCGGCGCGATGCTCGGCGACGACGGTGGTGTAGATCCCGCCCCGCACGTTGAATTCGGAAGTCAGACGCACGAAGCGGGGCGCGATGGCCGCGACGATGTCGTCCACCATGCGGTTGGTAACCGCCTCGTGGAAGGCGCCTTCGTCGCGGTACGACCATACGTACTGCTTGAGCGACTTGAGTTCGACGCAACGCGACTCGGGTACGTATTCGAGATGCAGCGTGGCAAAATCCGGTTGCCCGGTCACGGGGCACAGGCAGGTGAACTCCGGGATGCGGATGCGAATGGTATAATCCCGATTTGGTTCCGGGTTGGCGAAGGTCTCAAGCGCCTTGCTCGGTTGACTCGGCATGGGTATATCCTGACAGGGGTGGGAAAAACCATGCAGTATATCACCAGCCCGGCGTCGACCACGCCGGCCTCCTGGCACAATTAGCGCATGCGTCTGAGCAAAATCAAACTCTCGGGTTTCAAGTCCTTCGTCGATCCGACCACGATCCCCCTGTCCAGCCAACGTGTCGGTATCGTCGGCCCGAACGGCTGCGGCAAATCCAATACCATCGACGCGGTGCGCTGGGTGATGGGCGAGTCGTCGGCCAAATACCTGCGCGGCGAGTCGATGGAAGACGTGATCTTCAACGGCTCGTCCGCCCGCAAGCCGGTAGGACAGGCTTCGGTGGAGCTGGTGTTCGACAACAGCGACGGCACCCTCGGCGGCGCCTATGCGCAGTATTCCGAGATATCCGTCAAACGGGTGGCCTCACGCGACGGCCAGTCGCAGTACTACCTCAACGGCACGCGCTGCCGTCGCCGCGACATTACCGACATCTTTCTCGGCACTGGCCTGGGGCCGCGCAGTTACGCCATCATCGAGCAGGGCATGATTTCTCGCCTGATCGAGGCCAAGCCCGAGGAACTGAGGGTCTATATCGAGGAAGCGGCGGGTATTTCGAAGTACAAGGAACGTCGCCGCGAGACCGAAAATCGCATCCGGCACACGCGCGAAAACCTCGACCGGCTCAACGACCTGCGCGAGGAGATCGACAAGCATCTGGCTCACCTCAAGCGCCAGGCGCAGACGGCCGAGCGCTTCAAGAGCCTGCGCCAGGAGGAGCGCCGTGCGCAGGCGGAGCTGATCGTGCTGCGGCTCGAGGGTCTGGGGGCGGACATCGCTCGCCGCGAGCAGGCCATTCGTGAGGCGCAGACGGCGCTGGAGGAGGCGGTGGCCAGGCTGCGTGCGCGCGAGACTGATCTGGTGCAGGGGCGCGAACGTCTCAATGCCGCCAACGAATCCTTCAATGAGGTGCAGGGGCGGTTCTACGAGGCCGGCGCGGAAATATCGCGCATCGAGCAGGCCATCCAGCACGCGGAGAACCTGCGTGCGCAGCGCGGTCAGGCCCTTGAACAGGCCGAAGCCGCGCTGAGGGAATCGCGCCGGATACTGGAGGCGGACGAAAGCAAGGCCGACAGCCTGAACCAGACCTTGAGCGCACGTGCGCCGGAGGCGGCCGATGCCGAGGTATTCGAGCGCGAGACCATGCAGGCACTCGAAGGCGCCGAACTGGCGATGGCCGACTGGCAACGCCGCTGGGACGATTTCAACCACCGTGCCAACGAGCCGGCGCAGCGCGCGCAGGTCGAACGGACGCGGATGGAGCATCTGGAGCGCCAGCTCCACGGGCTCGGGGAACGTCACGAACGCCTGAGCCGCGAGACCGATAGCCTGGATACCGCCGGCACCGAGCTGGAGATATCGCGCATCGAGGCGGACGTGCAGGCGCAGCGCCAGGGCGTCGAGGATCTCGACCGGCGTCTGACCGCCATACTCGAACGGATAGAGACCCGCCGCACCGGCATCCGCGAAGACACGCAGGCGCTGGATCAACTTCGCCGTCAGGTACAGACCATCGGCGGGCGGCTGGCTTCGCTGGAGGCCCTGCAACAGGCCGCGCTCGGCAAGCGCGAGGGTGGTCAGTCCGCCTGGCTGTCGCAACAGGGCCTGGGCGACGCGCGACGTCTTGGCGAATGCCTGCGCGTCGATGCCGGCTGGGAGTCGGCCGCCGAGGCCGTGCTCGGCGGACTGCTGGGCGCGATCTGTGTGGACGACCTCGCGGCAGTGGCCGATGTCGCCGGCGGGGACGAACGTGCACCGCGCACCTTTGTCGATCAAGCCGCCCGCGCGGGCGGCGAGACCGTTGGCCTCGCCGCGCACGTGCGCGCCCCATGGCCACTGACCGACTTGCTTGCCGGCGTCGGTACGGCCGTGGATCTTGCCGATGCACTGGCGCGGCGGGCTTCGCTGGTAGCGGGCGAGTCGTTGGTCACGCCCGCGGGCGAGTGGGTCGGTCCCGGTTGGTTGCGTCTACCGGATCGCGACGAAGCTCATGCCGGCGTGCTGGCACGCGCGGAGGAGATCGAATCCCTGCGAACGCAACGCGAATCGCTGGAGGCCGAGGCGCGCACGCGCGTCGCTTCGCTGGATGCGGGGCAGGCCGAGCTGCGCGAGTTGGAGGCCGAGCGCCAACAGGTTCAGCAGGCGGTCAATCAGGCCCATCGGGAGTTGGCGGCTGGCGAGGGCCGATTGAACAGTCAGCGCGGGCGCCTGCGCCAGCAGCGCGATCGCGCGCATGCGATCGCTCAGGAACTGGCCGAACTGGATACGCGGCGCCAGAACGACCGCACGGCGTTGGACGAGGCCACCGCTGCGCGCAATCGCGCGGTCGCGGAAATGGAGCGGCTGAGCAGCGAGCGCGCGGCATTGGAAACCGAGCGCGCTCGGTGTCAGGAGGCATTGGGTGAGGCGAGACAAGCCGCGCAGACGGCTCGCGAGACCCGACACCGTTTGAGCCTGTCGCTGGAATCGTTGCGTGTCGAAACTGCCGCCACCGAGCAGGCGCTGGCGCGCGGCCGCGCGCAGTGCGCGGAACTGGATCAGCGCGTGAACGGCCTGCGCGAAACGCTGGAGGCCGACTGCGCGCCGGTGGCCGATCTGCAGGCCGAGCGTGCGCAGGCGCTTGAGCGCCGCAGCCAGCTCGAACGCGAATTGACTGCGGCGCGCAGCAGCGTGCAGGCGGTCGAAAACGGTCTGCGCGAGGCCGAGCAGGCACGCGTGGCCATCGAGCGCGAGGTCGAGGCATTGCGCGAGGCGCTGGGTACCCGCCGCGTCGAGCTCGAATCGGTGCGTGTGCGCCACGAAACCCTGCTCGAACAGTTGGCGGAAACTGATTTCGAACGGGAAGTCCTGCGCGCCGAGATGGCTCCGGAGGCCGATATCACCGCCTGGGAGAAGCGCGTAGCCGATCTTGAACAACGCATCCAGCGCCTGGGGTCGATCAATCTGGCCGCCATCGACGAATTCAAGACCGAGAGCGAACGCGCCGAATATCTGGCCGGCCAGCACGCCGACCTCAGTGCGGCGCTGGAAACCCTGGAGTCGGCGATCCAGAAGATCGATCGCGAAACGCGGCAGCGTTTCCGCGAAACCTTCGATCAGGTCAGTGCCGGCCTCAAGGACATGTTCCCACGTCTGTTCGGCGGTGGCGAGGCGCGTCTGGAAATGACCGGCGAGGATCTGCTCAGCACGGGCGTGGCCGTGCTGGCGCGGCCGCCGGGCAAGCGCCTGTCGACCATCAATCTCATGTCGGGTGGAGAGAAGGCTTTGACCGCCGTGGCGCTGGTGTTCGCAATTTTCGCGCTCAACCCGGCGCCTTTCTGCATGCTCGATGAGGTCGATGCGCCGCTCGACGAGGCCAATGTGGGGCGTTTCGCGCGGCTGGTCCAGGAGATGTCCGAGCGCGTACAGTTCATCATGATCACTCACAACAAGGTCAGCATGGAGTCCGCCGATCACTTGATCGGCGTGACCATGCGTGAAGCCGGGGTGTCCCGCCTGGTAGCCGTGGATATCGACGAAGCGGCCCAGATGGCAGCGGGCTGAGGATTTTCCATGGATGCATTGCGTTGGATATTGCTGTTGCTCGGAGCGGTCGTGCTGATCGCGATCTATGTGCTGGGCAAGCGCGCCGAGGTGCGGCGAACCCGGCACGACGATGGGCGCGACGAGCCGCGTTTCGGAGATGAAGCGGGTTTTCAGGAGACGGATGAACCGGTCGCGCCGGAGGATGAGTGGGAAATCATCCCTGTGCACCGGCACGAGCCGGTCGCGCCGCCGCTGACGGCGCATGACGACGCGGAGCCGCAGGAACCGCAAGAACCGCGGGTCGCGCCGCCGCGCGAGGCGCAGGCCGTCGAACCCATGCGCGAAAAACCTGCCGCTGACGCTCGTTCCGGCGGGCGGGAACCCGCGGACACTGGGCGCGCACCAAGCGACGATTTCGAGGATATCCTGATCGTGCACGTGGTGGCGGGCGAGGTGCCGCTGGCTGGTACCGCGCTGGCGGAGGCCTTTGCCGAACTCGACCTCAGCCTGGACGAGCGCGGCGTCTACATCCGCGCCGACGAGCGCGGCGAAGCGCCGCTGTTCGGTGTGGTCAATATGGTCAAGCCCGGGGTGTTCGCCGTGGACGCGCTGGACGATCTCGAAACGCCCGGCATCAGCCTGTTCCTCACGCTGCCTGGCCCCGAGGCGCCGATGCGGGCCTTTCGCTCGATGAGCGACTGCGCCAAGCGGCTTGCCGAGCGCTTGGGCGGACGTCTTGAGGACGAGACCCACAGCGCGCTGAGCGCACAGACGTTGACCCACATGGAGGAACGCGTGCGTTTGTTCATCCAGCATCGTGCGCGCGTCGCGGGGCCGCTGCGGTGAGCGCGGCCGAGGCGCCCGTCGAGCGGGCGCGAATGCTGCGCGAACGTATCGAGCATCACAACTATCGTTACTACGTCCTTGACGACCCGGAGGTTTCGGACGCCGAATACGATGCCCTGCTGCGCGAGCTGCAGACGCTCGAATCGGCATATCCCGAGCTGATCACGCCGGATTCCCCGACGCAGCGCGTCGGTGCCAAGCCCGCTGGAGGCTTTGGCGAGGTACGCCACCGCGTCCCCATGCTGTCGCTGGAAAACTGCTTCGACGAGACCGAGCTGCGCGCTTTCGACCGGCGCGTGCGCGAGCGGCTGGGGCTGGGCGGGGAGATCGAGTACATGGCCGAGCCGAAGCTCGACGGTCTCGCCGTGAGTCTGCGCTATCTGTCCGGCCGGCTGGTGCAGGCGGCAACGCGCGGCGACGGCGTCATCGGCGAGGACATCACGCTCAATGCCCGCACCATCGCCAGCATTCCGTTGCGTCTGCGCGGCGAGGCGCCAGCCGTGTTGGAGGTGCGCGGCGAGGTCTACATGCCGCGCAGCGGCTTCGAAAAGATGAACGCGGCCGCGCGCGCGCGCGGCGAGAAGGTTTTCGTTAATCCGCGCAATGCCGCGGCCGGCAGCCTGCGCCAGCTGGATCCGCAGATCACCGCCGCGCGTCCGCTGGCGTTCTATGCCTATGGCCTTGGCGAAACCGAGGGCCTGTCGATCGCGCGGCGTCATGCAGCCGTGCTTGAGGCCTTGCGTGGCTTCGGCCTGCCGGTCAGCGACGAAATCCGCCGGGTGAAGGGCGTCGAAGGCTGTCTCGACTATTACCGCGCCATCGGTCGGCGGCGTGCGGAACTGGCCTTCGACATCGACGGCGTGGTCTACAAGGTCGACGATCTCGACTGGCAACAACGGCTGGGCTTCGTGGCCCGCGCGCCGCGCTTTGCCATCGCGCACAAATTTCCGGCCGAGGAGGCGCAGACACGCGTCCTCGGCGTCGAGTTTCAGGTCGGCCGCACCGGCGCGCTCACACCGGTGGCACGTCTGGAGCCGGTGTTCGTCGGCGGGGTCACGGTGAGCAACGCCACGCTGCACAACATGGACGAGGTCGCGCGCAAGGACGTGCGCGTGGGCGACACGGTAATCGTGCGCCGCGCGGGCGACGTGATTCCGGAGATCGCTCGCGTGCTGCCGGAAATGCGTCCGGCCGATGCCGCCCTGATCGCGCTGCCGGCAGCCTGTCCGGTATGCGGCTCCGAAGTCGTGCGCGTCGAAGGCGAGGCCGTGGCCCGCTGTTCCGGCGGACTGTTCTGCGAGGCCCAACGCAAGGGTTCGCTGATTCACTTCGCCTCCCGTCGGGCCATGGACATCGAGGGGCTCGGCGACAAGAGCGTGTCCCAACTGGTCGATCACGGTCTGCTGACCGATGTGGCCAGCATCTACGCGCTGCACGACAAGCGTGATCAGCTCGTCGCCCTAGAGCGCATGGGCGAAAAATCCGTGGACAATCTGCTCGATGCGATCGAGACGAGCAAGCAACGTCCGCTGGCACGGCTGATTTTCGCGCTGGGCATTCCCGGCGTGGGCGAAGAGACCGCACGCGAGCTGGCCGCGCACTTCTCCGAGCTGACGGCACTCGTCCGGGCGCAGGTGACCGATTTCATCGAGCGCCGTGGCGTGCCGGGCATCGGTCCCAAGACCGCGCAGGGGATCGTGGATTTCTTCCTCGCACACCCCGCGCTTGAGCACGGCGGCGGAGATCTGGCCGGTTTCCTGCGATCGCTGGCGATTCCGAAGGTCAAAGGCCGTGTGCTCGATGGGCTGGTCGAGGCATTCGCAAGCTTCGATGCCATCAAGGCCGCGGGCGTCGCGGATCTGGTCAACGACGAACGCGCGAACGTGTCGGGTGTCGGCCGGATCACTGCCGAAAATATCGTGACATTCTTTGCGCAGGATCATAACCGCGAGGTGATCGAACGCCTCGAACAGGCGGGGGTGAGTCCTGCCGCGGCGCCTGCGGAGCCGGCGCGCGCCAGCATGCTTGCCGGACGCACCTACGTGCTGACGGGCACCTTGTCCGGTTTTACCCGCGACGAGGCCAAGGCCGCGCTGGAGGCGCGCGGCGCGCGCGTGAGTGGCTCGGTGTCCGCCAAGACCACCGCGGTGATCGCGGGTGCCGATGCCGGTTCGAAACTGTCCAAGGCGGAAAAGCTCGGCATACCGGTACTGGACGAGGCGGGTTTGCGCGCATTGCTTGAGGGAGAGGAGACGACATGAGCTGGTGGGGCAAGGGAATCGGCGCAAGCGTCGGATTCGCCCTCGGTGGGCCGCTAGGCGCTCTGCTCGGTGGGGTGATCGGGCATCAGGTCGATCGCAAAAAGGATCAGTACGACGCGGCCCAGGTGCGTCTGTCCGATCAGCAGGCGACCACGCAGGCCGCTTTTTTTACCGCCACCTTCGCGGTGATGGGGCGCCTCGCCAAGATCGACGGACACGTCAGCGAGCTTGAGATCGAAATGGCGCGGAGCATTATGCAGCATATGCAGCTCAACGAAGCCCAGCGCCGCGCCGCCATCGATCTGTTCAACCAGGGCAAGTCGGAAGACTTCGATCTGGAGGCCGTGCTCGACCAGTTCCGCAGCGTCGTGCATCGGCGCAGCTCGCTGGTGCAGATGTTTCTTGAAATCCAGATCAGCGCCGCGCTTGCGGACGGTGCCATAGACAATCGCGAGCGCGATCTGCTGTTGCACATCTGCGAGCGACTCGGCTTCTCGCAGCTCCAGTTCCAACTGCTGTTCGCCCGCGTGGCGGCAGTCATGGGGCTGTTCGGCACCGCGGGCGAAGGTCCCGCCGGCACCGGCCGCGGGCACGCCGGCCCGAATCCGAAGGCGCGCCTAGAGCAATCCTATGCCGTACTCGGCGTCGACCCTGGCGTCAGTGACGATGAGCTCAAGCGCGCCTACCGTCGACTGATGAACCAGAATCACCCGGACAAGCTGGTATCCAAGGGTCTGCCCGAGGAAATGATCCAGCTGGCCAACGAAAAGACGCAGCAGATCAAGCAGGCCTACGAGACGATCAAGCAGGCGCGGGGCGCTTAGCCGGGGTGTCTGCCGGCTTGTGCGAGCAGGCGGCGGCCATTGAAGGAAAGGGGCGCCGAGGCGCCCCTGAACAGGTTCTCTACCGCGCCTGCCCTAAGCGTAAGCGGCAGCCTTGATCTGGTCGCTAGCAGCCGAATAGGCGGCTCGCGCGGCATCGGTCGCGGCGCCGCGAGCCGGAGCATGTCCCTGTGCGGCCAGAATGGCCTCCAGGGCGCCCAGCAGCAGGTAGACGTTGCGCGGGTTGCTGGCATAGCCCATCAGCCCGATGCGCCAGATCCTGCCGGCCAGCGGGCCGAGGCCGGCACCGATCTCGATGCCGTAGTCGTCGAGCAGCGCACCGCGTACCGCGGCTTCGTCGACGCCCTCGGGTACACGTACGGCGTTGAGCTGGGGCAGGCGGTGCTCGGGAGCCACCACGAAGCTCAGGCCCATGGCCTCAAGCCCGGCGCGCAAGGCTTCGTGGTTGCGACGATGGCGCGCCCAGGCGTTTTCGATACCTTCCGCCTGCAGCAGCACGAGCGCTTCGTGCAGGCCGTAGAGGGCGTTGATCGGCGCGGTATGGTGGTAGGCGCGTTTGGCGCCTTCGCCCCAATAGCCCATCACCAGATTGAGGTCGAGGAACCAGCTTTGCACCTTGTGCTTGCGATTGCGGATGCGCGCGACCGCGGCTTCGCTGAAGCTGACCGGCGACAGTCCGGGGGTGCAGGAGAGGCATTTCTGGCTGCCGGAATAGACCGCATCGATGCCCCAGGCATCGGTCTCGACCGGGGTGCCGCCGAGCGCGGTGACGGTGTCGACGATGGCGAGGCAGTCGTGGCGGTGGGCGATTTCGACCAGCGTGCGCGTGTCGGATTCGGCACCGGTAGAGGTTTCGGCCTGTACGAAGGCGACGGTGCGCGCCTCGGGATGCGCCTTGAGGGCGTCCTCGAGTTTTTGCGGGTCGACGGGCCGCCCCCATTCATCTTCCACCATGACCGGCGTGGCGCCGCAGCGCTCGACGTTCTCCTTCATGCGGCCGCCGAAAACACCGTTCTGGCAGACGATGACGGTGTCGCCTGGTTCGACCAGATTGACGAAGGCGGTTTCCATGCCTGCGGAGCCGGGTGCGGAGACGGGCAGGGTGAGGGCGTTGCGGGTGCGGAATGCGTACTGCAGCATGCCCTTGAGTTCGTCCATCATGGTGACGAACAGCGGGTCGAGATGACCGATGGTGGGACGGGCCATGGCTTCGAGGACGCGCGGATCGACGTCCGAGGGGCCGGGGCCCATGAGCACCCGTTTCGGCGGGTGGAAACTGTCTGTCATTGTAGTGGTCTCCTGCTCCTGCTTGCTGAGGCCACGCAGTATAAGAGGCGCGGCCTCAGCTGGCCAACGACGGCCCGCTCATTGACGGTTTGATCCGCTGCCGCAAGAATGGACCGGCGGGCGCACTTCGCTCGCGCATGAACCACAAGGAGAGGTCCATGGGATTGCAGTTGCTGGCCATTGCGCTCGGCGGCGCGGTGGGTGCGATTTTACGTTTCGGCGTATCCAACGGCGTTTATCAATGGCTGGGCCGGGGTTTTCCCTGGGGGACGCTCGCGGTCAATGTGATCGGCTCGCTGGCCATGGGCTTTCTCACCGCGATGCTGGTTGAGCGCCTCAACGTGGCACCGGAAATCCGTGCCGCCGTTATGACCGGAGGTCTGGGCGCTTTCACCACCTTTTCCACCTTTTCCATCGAGACGCTGAGTCTGATCGAGCAGGGCGACGTGCTCAAGGCAGGAGTGAATATGCTGGTCAGCGTGCTTGTCTGCGTCAGCGTCTGCTGGTTGGGTCTATTGCTCGGGAGGCAGCTATGAAGGTCACCGTCGCTCGCGTCTATCTGCACGAAAGCGCCAACGCGCACGAAAAAATCCTGCGTTATCTGCACGATGAGGCCCAGGTCTGCGGCGCGACGTTGTTTCGCGGTATCAGCGGTTTCGGCCGCTCGGGCGAGGTGCATACGAGTTCCCTGCTGACCCTGTCGCTGGACCTGCCCGTGGTGGTCGAGTTCTTCGACCGTCCAGAGCGCGTGGCCGAGGTGGTCAAGCATATTTGCACCCTGGTCGATCCGAGCCATATCCTGACCTTCGACGCGACGGCGCACGATCCTTCGAACGGGGATGCCTGAGCGTGTAAACTGACGCGCCTTCCGCCCAGCACACGGTATCCCATGCTCGACATCAAACGTCTGCGCAACGACCCCGAGGGCATCGCCCGTATCCTGGCCCGCCGCGGTTTCGACTTCGACCTGGCGCGTTTCAACGCCCTGGAGAGCGAGCGCAAGCGGCTTCAGGTCGAAACCCAGGAACTGCAGAACCTGCGCAATACGCGCTCCAAGGCCATCGGCCAGGCCAAGGCCCGGGGCGAGGACACGCAGCCGCTGCTGGACGAGGTGGCTTCGCTCGGTGGTCGCCTGGATGCCGCCAAGAGCGCGGCCGAGGCGGTGCAGGGCGAACTCGAGGCGCTGCTGCTTACGCTGCCCAATCTGCCGCACGAGTCGGTGCCCGAGGGCGCGGACGAGGACGCCAACGTCGAAGTGCGTCGCTGGGGCGAGCCGCGCGTGTTCGACTTCGAGCCGCGCGACCATGTGGATGTGGGCACCGCGCTGGGCGGGCTGGACTTCGAGGCCGCCGCGCGCATTTCCGGCGCGCGTTTCGCCGTGCTGCGCGGCGAACTGGCGCGCCTGCAGCGCGCGCTGACGCAGTTCATGCTCGACGTGCATACCCGCGAACACGGTTACGAGGAGGTCTACGTGCCTTATCTCGTGCAGTCGCAGGCCCTCCGCGGCACCGGGCAGTTGCCCAAGTTCGAGGAGGACCTGTTCAAGGTCGACGGCGAAACGCCGTTCTATCTCATCCCCACGGCCGAGGTGCCGGTCACCAATCTCGTGCGTGAGCAGATCGTGGAGGCGGACGCCCTGCCGCTGCGGTTTACGGCGCACACGCCGTGCTTCCGCTCCGAGGCGGGCTCGGCCGGACGCGATACGCGCGGTCTGATCCGCCAGCACCAGTTCGAGAAGGTGGAGATGGTGCAACTGGTCCATCCCGATACCTCCTGGGAGGCGCTGGAGGCCCTGGTCGGGCATGCCGAGGCGATACTGCAGCGACTGGAGCTGCCGTACCGAGTGATGTCGCTGTGCACCGGCGACCTCGGTTTCAGCTCGGCCAAGACCTACGATCTGGAGGTCTGGCTGCCGGGGCAGGGGCGTTACCGCGAAATCTCCTCGTGCTCGAACTTCGAGGACTTCCAGGCCCGTCGCATGCTGGCGCGTTACCGCAATCCAGAGACCGGCAAGCCGGAACTGCTGCATACGCTCAACGGCTCCGGTCTCGCGGTCGGCCGCACCCTGGTGGCGGTGCTGGAAAACCATCAGCAGGCCGACGGGCGCATCCGCGTCCCGGAAGCCTTGCGTCCCTACCTCGGCGGCAGCGAATTCATCGGTTGATCTGCGGGTGACGCGCCAACCGCCAGGCTCGCGATTGCCGGTATCCCGGACGCGGCGTGGCGTCGTGCGCGTGGCGTTGCTGTTCGCCGTGTGCGTGGCGGGGGTTCGAGCCGCACCCGCCGACCGGGCACCCTATTCGCTGCCTGCACTCGAGCGATTGGCGCAGGCAGGCGCAGATGTCAGCGTACGCGTGATCGAGCTCGAGAACGGGCGTACGCTCGCCGCGCTGAATCCCGCCAAGGCTTTGATCCCGGCCTCGGTGACCAAGCTCTACACGACCGCGGCGGCGCTACGGCACTGGGGGGCGGCACACCGCTTCAAGACACGGGTGCTGCGGCAGGGTCCGGTACGGGGTGGCGTGCTGCACGGCGACCTGGTCTTTGTCGGTGGCGGTGATCCGGGGCTGGTCAACGCGCAATTGTGGGCCCTGGCGCAGCGCGTGCGCGAGGCCGGTATCGCTGCCGTGGACGGTCGTCTGCTGGTCGATCCCCGCGGCTTCGGCCCGGTGCCTTGCGTTACCCGAGACCGTTGCCACGCCAGGATCGAGAGCGAAGACGCCTATAACGCGCCACTGTCCTCGGCGGGCGTCGACTACAGCAACGCCTGCCTGAGCGTGCGCCCCGGTGACTCGCCGGGCACCCCGGCACGGCTCGCCTTCGAACCCTTCGACCTGCCCATGCTGGCGATTCGCGGCAGTATCAAGACTTTGCCGCCGGGTCGACCGGCGCATATCCGGGTGATCCGGCGCAGCGAGAACGGTCGCGAAGTATTCGTGATTTCCGGCGGCATCCCGCAGGATGGCAGGACGCGACGATTTTATCGCTCCATCGCGCACCCCGATCGTTATGCGGGCGAAGTGTTTCGCGCGTTTCTCGAACAGGCCGGCGTTACGGTGCGGGGTGGGATCGGCGTGGTCGGTCAGGGTGATCCGTCGCCGCGAGGCGTGCGCGTGGCCGAGGTGAAGGGCACGCCGCTCGGCGAATTGCTGCGCGGGATGCTGGTATACAGCAACAACTACATGGCCGATACGCTGGCGCTCGACTGGGCGGCCGCCGAAGGCGCGGCCGTGCCCATCACCCTGCCGCAGGCGGGACGTCGTCTGACCGCCTTTGCGCGCGATGTGAATGCGGATTCGCCATTTGCCTGGGCGCATGGCGGGGGGCCAGTGCTCGAAAGCGGCAGCGGCCTGACGGTGGGCAATCGCCTGTCGGCCAACGACGTAACCGCGCTGTTGGCCCATGAATACCACCGCTATGGCGATTTCCCGGCCTTTCTGGCCGGTCTGACCGTGCCCGAGCAGACGCCGGTGGCCATGCTCAAGGGTGGCGATTCGGCTTGGGGTACGCGCGTGGCGGCCAAGACCGGTTCGCTCAATCAGCCGGTTTCCGTATTTTCGCTCGCAGGGTATTTGCGCCTGGGCGGCGGACGCTGGGGCGCGTTCGCGGTACTGGTGAACGGCAGTCGAGCGCATCCGCACATCGGCCTGTTCCGCGCGATCGATGCCGTGCGCGCCGATTTGCAGGCGCTGCTGGCGCGGGATGACGCAGCGCGCCGCTAGCGTTACAAAGAAAGCCGGCGCAGGTCGGGATGCTGCTCGGCCATGTCCCACATGGCCTGGAATTCGTGTGCGAGATCGAGTGCCCAGCGGCGGTCGTTGTGCGCGCTCAGCGCCTGTCCCTTGTCCGCCTGCTCGCGGAAGACCACGGTCTGGGTGTCGGCAATCAGCCATTCGCGGCGTTCCGCGCGATGGCGCTGCGCCAGTAGGCGGATTTCGATGAAGCTCGGCACGCGCTGCGCGAGTGCGAGCAGACGGTGGCCTCTCAGGCGCAGTGGCTGCAGGTCGGCGATCAGGATGCGGATGCGACTGTGCCGGCGACGCCGGATCGTGGCGAAAAGATGTTCCGAAACGGGCGCTTCATCGTAGAGTGCGGGATCGAGCGCGCGACTCAGGATGACGATGTCGCGTTGCGCGCCGTCGATGGCGTCGAGCGTCGCGGCCAGCAGGGCTTGGGGGCCGTCGACGGGCTGACGTTTCTGGTCGGGCGAGGGTGGGGGCGGTTCGGCCATCCTGGATTCCTGCGCAAGACGTATCGGCTCAAGTCGACTTTAGCGCAAGCGCGCGCGGGACGCCCGTCAGGCGTTTTTCAAGGGCCGGCGCATTTCCCGGTGCACAATGCCGGCATCGAGAAATTCGGGGCCGCAGACGGCGAAGCCGGCGCGCTCATAGAAGGGGATGGCGTGAAGCTGCGCGCTGAGCACGGCTTCGGCGAAATCGCGGCGTACGGCCTCGCGGACCAGTGCGTCGAGCAGGGCTTTGCCGATGCCCCGGCCACGGTATTCGCGCAGGACGGCCAAGCGGCCGATATGGCCGTCTTCAAGTAGGCGGCCGGTGCCGACCGGTTGACCGGCATATTCGGCGAGCAAATGCAGGCTGCGGGGATCGAATTCGTCGATTTCCAGCGCTGCAGGTACGCCCTGTTCGTGTACGAACACGGTTTCGCGCAATCGGTACAGGATTTCGCGCTCGGCTTGCCAGTCGGCAACGCGGATAACGGGCTTGACGCTGGCATCCATGTGAGGGGGTCCGGTCGATTGCGGCAGCGGCGCGGGCGGAGCGCGCCGGCGCCGCGTCAGTATAGGCAGGCGCCGGCAGTCTGCCAAGCGTCGCTCAATGCCGCACTGCGCGCCAGTATTCGTGCTTGAGCAGGTAGGCCACGATGATGAACAGGGCCATGAAGGCCATGACCCACAGCCCGATGTGCTCGCGTTCGGCCTGGTGCGGGTGATTGGCCCAGTAAAGAAAGGTCACGACGTCGCGCATGGCCTTGTCGAAGGCGGCAGGGGACAGCGTGCCAGACGTTACCTGCTTCAGGCCGGACAGCACTTTGACTTGCTGGCCGTTCCGGCTTACTTCCTTGTACATGGGGGCCTGCAGACCCTGCAGCTGCCAGAGCACGTCGGGCATGGCGACATTGTGGAATACGGCATTGTTGACGCCGGTCGCCCGAGTAGGATCGAGATAGAACGAGGTCAAATAGGTATAAACCCAGTTGGCACCTTTCATCTTGATGATGGCGGATAGATCCGGAGGCGCCAGCCCGAACCAGTGCACCGCGTCGGCGGGCGACATCGGGCTGACGATGGCGTCGTGTACCTTGAGGCTGGTCGAGTTGAAGTTTTTCTGGATCTCGTCGAGAGGCAAGCCCAGAACCTTGCTCATGTCGCTGAAGCGCTCTGCGCGGACGCTGTGGCATGCCATGCAGTAGGTCATGAAGAAGGCAGCACCATTGCGCAGGGCAGCCTTGTTGGCCGTATCGATCTGCACCGACTTGAGAGCAAAGTCGGCCCGTGCTGCCGGCATGATCAGGATGGCAAGCAGGAGTAGCGAAAGGATTTTTGTATATTTATTCATGCTTGCACCCTCTCAGGAACGGGTTTGTCGGCGACCAGCGATGGTTTGAACCAGGCTCCGCCCAGGATGATCGTGACGTAACCTATCGGTAGCCAAAGTGATTCAAGTAGCTGTCCCCAGCTGTGCGCTCTGACCGAAACCATCCAGGCGTCAATGACAACAAACAGCCCGGTCATGACAATCCACCAGATCAATGTTGCCATATGGCTGCGCACACGGTTCATGTAAACCATCAGCCAGAAAGTGCTGAAGAAGATCTCTGTAAACCGATAGCCGAGCAACACATACGTGTTAGTGGCGGGCTGCAGACCGAGGTAGCCGAGCAGAATGAATGAGAACGAGAGCACCAGAATGTTGATGCGCACGAAAACCCCTCTGAAGCGCGCGGATTTTACCGGGTTGCGATCCAGCCAGGGTATCAGGAACATCAGAATGTAAACCGCGGCTAGACTGGCTACACCCAGGAGCTTGCTGGGCCAGGCACGCAGAATGGCGTAGTAGGGTGTCAGGAACCACAGTGGGTGGATGTCTGGCGGAGTCTTCAGTGCGTTGGCTGGCACGTAGTTCAGCTTGTCCAGGACGATACCCCAACCCGAGGGCTTGAAGAAAATCAGACCCATGTATATGGCCAGGAACACGGCGACGCCGAGAATATCCTTGACGGTGTAGTACGGGTGAAAGGGAATGCCGTCGAGCGGAATGCCGTCGGCATTCTTGTGTTCCTTGATTTCGATCCCATCAGGATTATTGGAGCCCACTTGATGCAGCGCCAGGATATGGACGAACACGAGGATCACCAGCACAAGAGGTACAGCGATGACGTGCAGTGCAAAGAACCGATCCAGCGTTGGGGAGCCAACGACGAAATCGCCACGTATCCATTGCGCGATGCTCTGCCCGATGACAGGGATGGCGCCGAACAATGAAATTACTACATTAGAACCCCAGAATGACATCTGACCCCAGGGCAGTAGATATCCAAAGAAGGCTTCGGCAGACAAGGCGACATACAGCAGCATGCCCACAAGCCAGAGCAGCTCACGCGGTTTTTTGTAAGACCCGTACATCATTCCGCGGAACATGTGGAAGTACACCAGCACGAAAAAGCTGGAGGCACCCAGCACGTGCATATAGCGGATGAACCATCCACCTTCCACATCGTTCATGATGCCTTGGTTGATAGACCAAAATGCGAGTTTCGCATTCGGCTGGTAATGCATGGTCAGGAATATCCCGGTAATGATCTGAATAACCAGGACGAGAATGAGCAGGGAACCGAAGAAATACCAGAAATTGAAATTCTTGGGTGCGTAATATTCGGTCAAATGCTCACGCATCATGCTACTAAATGGGAAGCGGCGGTCTATCCAACCCATAATCCCAGGCTTTTGTTCTGTTTGACTCGTATCCATTGGGTTTTCCTCAACGCTGCGGTTTGTCAAGGCGATCCGTTATTGGCTGCTGCTCGGGTTGCATAATGCAGCTCAGAGTTGCGGCGTCTTGGCGGGTGTGGGCTTGGCGTTCTTGCTGGCCACCTGATCGGCCGGTACACCAATCAGAGGGGTTTGGTTTCTTCGGGTTTTCATTTGTTCGTAGTTTTTAGGTCCATCGCCAAGCACCAACCCAGGATTTAGAGACTGTACGTAAAAGGCTACGGCCGTCATCTGGTTTTTGGTGAGTTTGCTCGCGATCATCCGCATCATGCTGTGTGGATCGTTACTGCGCTGACCGTCGCTGAACTGCTCAAGTTGAGTGAAAACGTATTGTTCGTGTTGTCCCGCCAATCTGGGGATGGCCATGGGGCCATTGCCCATGCCGTCGGCCTCGTGGCAGGCCATACATGCAGGTATGCCAGATGCAGGCATGCCTGAGCGATAAATGTGCTCGCCCAGAGTCAAAACCTTGAGTGTGGTTTTAGGATCGGTCGCATTGGCATTGATCTTTGGGTTCAATTTTTGCTGTGAGAAATAATACGCAAGGTCTTTTACATCGGCGGCAAAATTGGCTGGAGGGATTGTCGCTACCATGGCCTGCATGATCTGGTTGGTGCGGGCTCCTGTATGGAAATTCTCCAGTTGCTTAATGAGGTAGCTCTGGTTTTGGCCTGCAAGATTAGGATATTGCGCCATCAAGCTGTTTCCATGTGCGCCGTGGCAGGCTGAGCAGGTGTTGGCAACGATGGATTTGATTTGTGCGACATCCCCCCCGGGAATTTGTCCCAGATAGCTGGGAGCCGTCGCAGCTTGCGCACCTGATGCAAGGAGTAAAGGGGCCGCTGCAGTCAGTATTTTTCTTGCAACGCGTTTGCTGATATTCATAACTTTTTCCCGGTTGTTTTTGTGGCTGGCACGATTCGGGATTGTTCTTGAGTTCGGCTGCTTACCATATTGCAGGAACCCAGTTTTGATATTTCCCGTCCTCGGTTTCCCCGATGCGAACCAGCGTGTCGGTTTTATAGAAATACGGAGGGATGGGGATATTCAGCGGGGCTGGTGAGCCGTCGAAGACGCGTGCTGAGAAATCGTACATGGATCCATGGCAAGGGCAGTGGAATCCACCTGGCCACCAGGAGTTAACAGATTTCGGTTTAGGCGCGTAGTTCGGCGAGCACTGCAGGTGGGTGCAGATCGCTACCGCAACAAAGACATGTTTCTTGAGCGAACGGTAAACTCCATTCACGTATGCCTTGGTCGGTTGTTGCGGTTCCAGAGACTCGGGATCCTTGAGTCTGGGCTTGTTCTTGACCAGGGTATCGAGCATCCATTGCTGGCGATTCAGTATCCAAATAGGGCGCTGCCGCCACTCGACGATGATGAGCTGTCCGGGTTCAAGTTTGCTGATGTCGACATCGATAGGGACACCTGCGGCGGTTACTGCCTTGTCAGGCTCCATCGATTCGATGAAGGGTAGAGCCCACGCGGCTACGCCAACCGCACCGACCACGGTGGCCGATGCGATGAGAAATCTGCGGCGGGTCTGGTCGACTGCTTCAGGATTGAGCGAATCGATGACGACGGGGATGGCGTCGTTACGTGCCATGGATCAAGTCCTCGCGATCCCCCTTTCCGGGCACGATGAACGTGATCCCAGCCTCCCGATCGTTTCCCGGCGTATCCCTTTCGAAGTCTGCTGTCACCGCGTATATGTACGCGGTTCGTGTGCTTCTTCATGCCCTGGATAACCGCCGCCGGGTCCGACGAGCGTGTTGCTCGTTTGCCGTGTTGGTAGGAGGGGATGCTACGAGGGTAGCCGGCAAGGCGTCACGCGCTCACCCGGATTCACTTGATATGCATCAAGTGCACTGATGCAAGCCGAAGCGGCTGGAGATCATGCCCGGCCCGAGCAGGTTCGACCGGCGGTCGCTACGTTATCAGGCGATCACGTGGAAGGTGCTGTTGCCGCCGGCGCCTGGAGGCGTGCCGGCGGTCACGATCTGTGCCGATACGGCGTTTGCTGGCGTTTGCTGCCGGTTTTGTTGCAGAGCGGCCAGTGCGTCGCGTGCGCCGGTCAGGTCGCCATTTTGCAGCGCCTGTCCCAGTGACGCGAAGGCGGAATTGCCGGCCACGCTATTGCCGACCTGACCTTGCGGCGCGGTAGAAGTTTGCTGCAGCGCGGCATAGGACTGCTGCGCGCCCGCGAGATTGCCGTTGCCGAGCGACTGCTGAATCTGCTGCAACTGGTTCTGAACCTGCTGTGCGGGCGTGGCCTGCGGGTTGATCTGCGGGTAGAACGAAGCGGAAAGCTCGTTGACGTTCATTGTCGCGGTACCTGGCGGAACGGGTGTGGTCACAAGTATAGGCGTACGTCGGCGCTAACGCTAAGTGGCGGGTCGCAATCGCACCAAAAGTGTGCTTGGCTACCAAGGCGGAATCGTTCCGGACGGAATTTGCTCCATTATGGGGCGTTTCGCCAGGGCTGAGCACGAAAGAGGTGCTTGATAAGCGTTGATGATCGGCGTATTGAGTGGGTCGAAGCCGCATTCGACAGGGCGCCCATGGCTGGCATGACTTTCGCATCTGGTGCCCGCGTGCCGTATCAACGATGGGAGACAAGCATGCAGCGCAGAGAATTTCTCAAGGCCATGGGCTTGGCCGCAGCAGCGACCACGATGAGCGCCTCTTTGACCGAGGCCGCCTTCGCCGCCACCATGAAGATCAAGCCCGGTGGCCGCATGGTGGTGACCTACAAGAGCGATCCCGGCACCCTGGATCCCGCGATCGGTTACAACTGGCAGAACTGGCCGATGATGCGCGCCCTGTTCAGCCGGTTGGTGACCTACGAGCCGGGTACCACCAAGCTGATCCTGGATGCGGCGGAAAGCTACCATGTGTCCGACGACGGTACGGAATATACCTTCAAGCTGCGTCCGGGCCTCAAGTTCGGTGACGGTTCGGCGCTGACCGCCGCGGACGTGGTGTTTTCGATCAATCGCGTGGTTGATCCCGCGACGGCGAGCCCGGGGCAGAGCTTTTTCAGCCCGATTTCGGGCTATGACGATTTCGTCAATGGCAAGGCCAAGCAACTGGCCGGCGTGAAGGCGCTCGACGCCCAAACGGTGCAATTCAAGATAGACAAGCCCAATGTGGTGTTCCTGCAGGTGCTCGCGATGAATTTCGCCAGCATCGTTTCTGCCAAGGCCGTGGCCGAGCACAGCAAGGACGTGGCGCATCATCCGATGGGTTCAGGCCCCTTCCGCATGACCTCGTGGAAGCCGGGCAACGAGGTGGTGTTCGAGAAGAATCCACATTATTTCATCCCCGGCATTCCCTATCTCGACGAGGTGCGCTTCACGCTCGGCATCGATAGCCTGACGGCCTATTTCAAGCTGCTGCGCGGAGAAGTCGACCTGCTCGGCGACGGTGTGCCTGGTTCGCAGCTGGCGCTGGTCAAGCACAACCCCAAATATCGTGGCATGCTGGTCGAGGGGCACCCGCTCGAAACCAGCTACATCACCATGAATACCCAGATCAAGCCCTTCGACGACGTGCGTGTACGTCGGGCCATCAACATGGCCATCGACAAGCCGGCGATTGTGCGGGCCATCAACGGCCGCGGCAAACCCGCCAATCAGATCCTGCCGCCGGGCATGCCTGGCTACGATCCGAAGTACAAGGGCTATGCCTATGATCCGGCTGCGGCAATGAAACTGCTGGCCGAGGCGGGACATGCGGGCGGCTTCGAGACCGAGCTTTACGCCATGAACAGCGATCCCAACCCACGCATCGCCCAGGCGATCCAGGCACAGCTGTCCAAGATCGGGGTCAAGCTCAAGTTGCATATTCTCAGCCAAGCACAGGTGATCGCCATCGCCGGCACGCCGGGGAAGGCACCCATGGTGTGGTCGGGCGGTCTCGCCTGGGTGGACGATTTTCCGGATCCCTCGGATTTCTACGGCCCCATCCTGGGCAGCGGCAGTGCGGTCAAGGGCGGCTGGAACTGGGCGTTTTACAAGAACCCGAAACTCGACAAGCTGGCGGCGGAGGCCGACGGCATGTACAAAGCCGACGAACACGAGAAGCGTCTTGCGCTGTATCGGGAAATCTTCAGCGACGTGATGCACGATGCCCCCTGGGTGCCGGTGTTCAATCAGGTCGACTACACCATGCACAGCAAGAATATCGAGGGCCGGCCGGGCAACGTGTTTGCGGACCCCGGGGTTTATCCGTTCACTTATTCGCGGATGTTCAGCGTCAAGGCCCAGGGTTGACGTATACGGGTTCGATGGCCGGCGAGCTGGACGCTCGCCGGCCATTTTTTCTGTGGCGCGGCCTGTCTGGGGTCGAGCGCGCAACGGTTTGATGGCGGTTAGTGGAGCGGCGGATTGTCATGAGGGCGAGAACCGAAGGGGATATCCGGCTTGGCTTGACGGCGAGCGGCCTGACGGTGACCAATGCCGCGGGTGATGCCGTGCTCGATGGCGTGCGCTTTGCTCTGGATCGAGGCGAGCGCGTGGGCATCATCGGCGAGAGTGGATCGGGCAAAAGCGTGTTGCTCAAGGCGATGCTGGGCCTTTTGCCACCGGGATTGAAGGTGACGTCCGGCACGCTCGAACTCGCCGGGCGCCGCTACTCGCTGGATGCCGGCGGGGGGTCCGCGCGCGAGGCCTTGCGAGGGCGCGTGCTCGGCTACGTGCCGCAGGATCCCTTGTCCTCGCTGACGCCGGTGCGCAAGATCGGATCGATGGCGAGGGAAACGCTGCGCAGTTCCAAGGCGGCGGGCGACACATCGCGTATTGCGGCATGCTTTCGGGCGGCAGGTCTGCCTGAGATCGACGACGTGCTACCCAAATACCCGCACCAACTGTCGGGCGGCATGCGCCAGCGCGCCCTGATCGCAATGGCACTGCTGAGCGATCCGGAATACCTGTTCTGCGACGAGGCGACCACGGCGCTGGACGTGCTGGCCCAGCGCCAGGTCGTGGAGACGCTGACGGAAATCGCGCGCGAGGCCGGCAAGGGCGTGGTCCTGGTATCGCATGACATCGCGCTGATCGCGGAAATGGCGGAAAAGGTTTACGTGCTGTATGGCGGCCAGGTGCTCGAGTGCGGGCCTGCGGAATCGGTGACCTGCCGGCCGGGACACCCGTACACGGCTGCTTTGTGCGATGCCATCGTGACGCTGGGAGACGAGACGCTGCCGCGCACGATCCCCGGGGAGGTGCCCGATCCTGGCCGGCGGGGCCCGGGTTGCGTGTTCGCGCCGCGCTGTGGCCATGCGGACGCACGCTGCCGCGTCGAACGCCCGCCGTTGCAAGGCAACGGGCGGCACGATACGGCCTGCTGGTATCCGCTGAACCGCTCGGTTGGTCGGGAGATGTCCTTCGCGAGCGGAGTCGACGATTCGGAGGTCCGCCTATGAGTGGCGACAAGGTCATTGCATTGCGCGACGTTTCGTTGACCTACCGCAGCGGCTGGGGGCGTAAGCGTCGGCAAACCCTGGCCGTCGACGGCGTCAGCCTGACGGTGCAGGCAGGCGAATGTCTGGGACTGGTGGGCGGCTCCGGCAGCGGCAAGTCCACGCTGGCGCAGATCATGACCGGCCAGCTCGCCGCGAGCGCAGGCGAGGTGCGGTTGTGGTTGCGCGAACCGGGCGACGCACCTCGGCGGGCGGTGGTTGCACCGCATCCGCGGGACGTTGCTGGCCATGTCGGCCTGGTGTTCCAGGATCCATTTTCCTCGTTCGATCCGTTGTGGTCGTTGCGCCGCTCCATCGAGGAGGCGCTCATGCTCAAGTACGGCGCATCGACCGACCCTCTTGGGCGCGGCGCGCACGACTTTCTGGGGCTGGTGGGGCTCAACCCGAGTTTTGCCGCGCGTCGCCCTGGCGGTTTGTCCGGCGGCCAGGTTCAGCGTGCCGCGATCGCGCGCGCGATCGCCATCAACCCCGATCTGCTCGTGCTCGACGAGGCCTTGTCGTCGCTGGACGTTTCCGTGCAGGCGAACGTGCTGGGTCTGCTGGCGCGTTTGCGGCGGGAGTTGGACCTGACCATCGTTTTCATCGGTCACAACCTGGCGGTGGTCGGGGCGATCGCTGACCGTGTGGCGGTGATGGCCAGCGGCCAGCTGGTCGAGATCGGGCCGGCGGCGGAGCTGTATCGCTCGCCGCGCAGTGAATACACGCGACAGCTCATCGCCGCGGTGCCGCGGTTGCCCGGGCGCGAGCCGCGTCCTGCCGTGGCTGGGGGGGCGAGCGGATGCTGAAAAATCGGTGGCGTTTGGGCGGACACGCCCGTCGGTTCGGCTTGATGCTGAGTTTGGCCGTGATCGTGCTCATCGTGCTGGGCGCGGTGCTGGCGCCGGTGCTGGCGCCTTATTCGCCGGATGCGCAGCTGGCAAACGGCCTGAGCGTCGACGGCCTGCCGCAGGCGCCGTCCTGGTCGCATTGGTTCGGTACCGACAACCTCGGGCGTAGCCTGCTTTCGCGCGTGCTCTACGGCGCGCAGGCCACCCTGCTGGTGGGTATCGTGTCGAATACCATCGCCGTGCTGATCGGCGCGCTGATCGGCGGCCTGGCCGGCATGCTGGAGGGCAGGGCGCAGGCGGCCGTGATGCGTTTCGTCGATCTGATGCTGGCCTTCCCGGCCCTGATTCTCGCCATCGCCATCGCTTCGGTGATCGGCCCGAGCTTGTGGAACGCGGCGCTGATCATCGCGCTGGCGAACTGGACCTGGATCGCGCGCGTGGCCTATACCAAGACGCTCTCGATCAAGGAGCGCAATTACATGACGGCGGCGAGAATGCTAGGCGCCGGACGCTGGTACCTGTTCACGCGCCATCTGCTGATGCATCTGGCGCCGATCATGCTGGTCTGGGAGACGCTGGGCATCGCCACCACCGTGCAGATGTCGGCCGCACTGTCTTTCCTCGGCGTGGGTGTGCAGCCGCCCACCCCAAGCTGGGGCAACATCATCCACGACAATCAGAACTACTTCACGGTGGCGCCCTGGACGGTGCTGATCCCCGGCGTGTTCATCCTGGCGCTGTCGTTGTCGTTCAATATCGTCGGCGAATACCTGCATGAGCGCATGGAAAACATGGAGGCGCGCGGCGCGCGCGAGGAGGCCCCGGGCGATAAATCCGGCAAGGCTCGGCTGGAGGAACTCGAGCATGGTGGCTGAGTCGTCACGGATCCGCCTGTACGGCAAGGGAGGCGAGGCGTGAATTTTTTGGTCTTTTTGCTGCGCCGCCTGGGGCAGGGCGTGATTGTGCTGATCGGCGTGTCGGTCATCACCTTCCTGCTGTTGTATGTCATCCCCAGCGATCCCGCCAGCCTCATCGCCGGCAGGGCGGCGAATCCCGATACGCTGGCACGCATCAATGCCCAGCTGGGACTCGATCATCCCTTGTGGATGCGCTACCTCATTTACATGGGCAATCTGCTGCACGGCGATCTCGGCTGGTCCTACGTGCAGCGCAGCAGCGTGGCGCACGAGCTGTTCTCGCGAGTGCCGGCAACACTGGAACTGGTCTCCGGCGCCATCTTCTGGGAGGTGCTGATCGGCGTGTCGCTGGGCGTGATCGGCGGACTGTGGCGCGGCCGCTGGCCGGACAAGCTGGCGATGGGCTTCGCCTACGTCACCGTCGCCGCGCCGCAGTTCGTGACCGGCCTGCTGTTCCTCTATCTCTTCGGCTTCAAGCTCGGCTGGCTGCCGCTCGGCGGTTACGGCGGCCTGAGCTATTTGATACTGCCCTCGCTGACACTGGGCCTGCTCAATGCCGCCTGGCATACCCGGGTGGTGCGCTCCGAGGTCGTGCGCGAACATCGCGAACCCTATGTCGAGGCGGCGCTTGCCAGGGGTGTTCCTCGGCGCACCGTGGTATTGCGGCATATTCTGCCGGGCGCAGTACTGCCGGTGCCGACACTGGTGGGGCTGGATTTCGGTTTTCTGATGGGCGGCGCGGTCATCATCGATCAGGTCTTCGGCTGGCCCGGCATCGGCCAGTACATGTGGCAGGGTATCCAGAACACCGACGTCCCCGTGATCATGGGCGTGACCCTGTTCGCCGCCTGTTTCGTGGTCGTGGCCAATATCGTGGCCGATGTCATTTCATATCTCATCGATCCCCGCATTCGCGTCAGCTAAGCGGGGCGCAAGACCCAGGGAGGAGCGGGCGTGAGCCAATATCAGACCATCCACAGCCACCATTCGCATTATGGTTGGGACAATGGCATCGAAGCGGTGCGCCAGGTCGCGCCCGGCGAGATTCTCGAATTCGAGGTGCGCGACGCCTCGGGCGGCCAGCTTAGCGCGCGCTCCGACGCGAGCGCGGTCGGTACCCTGGATTTCGATAAGGTCAATCCGGTTACCGGGCCGATCGAGGTCGACGGCGCGGAGCCGGGTGACGCGATCCGCATCGAATTGCTCGACTTCGCCGGCGTTGGCTGGGGTTGGACCGCCATCATTCCCGGCTTCGGCCTGCTCGCTGACGAGTTCAAGACGCCTTTTCTGCATATCTCGGAATACGACGAGCAACGTGTGCGTTTCGTCGACGGCATAGAGCTCGAAACCGCACCGTTTCCAGGCACCGTCGGCCTGGCGCCTGCCGCGCCTGGCCATCACAGCGTGGTGCCGCCGCGGCGGGTGGGCGGGAACCTCGATCTGCGTGACCTGACGCGCGGCGCAACGCTATATCTGCCGGTCGAGGTGGCCGGCGGTCTATTGTCGGTCGGCGATACCCACGCCGCACAGGGCGACGGCGAGGTCTGCGGTACGGCGGTGGAAACCCAGTTCAGCGTCAGCGCGCGCATCGGCCTCGTGAAGGGCGCGAACCTGCCAGCCCCCCAGTGCGAAACGACCCGGCCTTTGCGGCGTTCGCGCCGTGACGACAAGGGCTTCTACGTGACCACCGGCGTGGGGCCCGATCTGATGCAGGCGTCCCGCGACGCGATACGTGCCATGATCGATCATCTCGGTAAACACTACGGGCTCGCGCCCGAGATGGCCTACGCACTGTGTTCGGTCGCGGTGGATCTGCGTATCGGCGAGGTCGTCGACGTGCCCAACTGGGTGGTCGCGGCGCAACTTCCCAAGGGTATCTTCCTCTAACCGAAAGGCCGCCGGGACCTTACAAGGAGACGCGTATGCACTGGAAGGAAAAATACCGCTCGCTGTACTACCTCGACGCCGAAATCCCCGACGTGAGCCTGGACCCTGAGCACAGCGCGCTGTTGGTGATCGATATCCAGAACACCTACGTCGAACGCCCGTCGCGCGAGGCCCTGCCCGAGGCGGAACACCGTGCCTGGGATCTTTGGACACCCTTTCATACGCGCATGCGCAAGGTGGTGATCCCGAATACGCGTCGGCTGCTCGATACCTTCCGCGCGCACGGTGCCGATGTGTTTCACGCCCGCATCGCCTGCCTGACACCGGACGGGCGCGACCGCTCGCTCAGCCAGCGGCGCCCCGGATTCAACAATCTGCTGTTGCCCAAGGACGAACATGCCAGCCAGATAGTGCCCGAGCTCGCGCCGCTGCCGGGCGAGGTGGTGGTCACCAAGACTACCGATTCCGCGCTCACAGGCACCAATTTGCGGCTGGTGATGCAGAATATGGACGTGCGTCATGTGGTCGTCGCCGGCATCTTCACCGATCAATGCGTAGCCTCCACCGTGCGCAGCCTCGCGGACGAGAGCTTCGATGTCGTCGTGGTGGACGACGCCTGTGCCGCCGCCACCGATGCCCTGCACGAGCAGGAACTGACCATCCTCAACAATATCTATTGTCAGGTGATGTCGCGCGACGACGTGCTTGGGGAGCTGGGATGGGCATCTGCCTGAATCGCGCGGCTACGTATCGCGCATGACCCGCTCGGCACCTTGTCTGCTCTTCATGAGCGAACTTGACGACCCGCGGGTCTGGCGCGAAGCTCTGCAGCGTGCCTGGCCCGAGCTCGACGTGCGCGTCTGGCCCGCAACCGGCGATCCGGATGAGATCGATTTCGCGCTGGTCTGGCAACCGCCGCCCGGTGTGCTGGGGAGCTTCGCGAACCTGCGCCTGATCGTCAATCTGGGCGCTGGCGTCGACGCGATCGCGGCGGATGACTCTCTGCCGGCGCACGTGCCCATCGCACGGCTTGCCGATCCCGGTCAGGCGCAGATGATGGATGGTTATGTGCTGCTGGCGGTGCTTCGCCATCATCGCGAATTGCACCGTTTCGAGCAGGCCAGGCGCGAACGTCGCTGGGCCTACAATTATCCGCGGCCGCACAGTGCCTGCCGCGTAGGGGTGATGGGGCTGGGTTATCTGGGCACGCACGCGGCCCGCGCGCTCGCCGCGCAGGGTTTCGATGTCGTCGGCTGGTCGCGCAGCGCCAAATCCCTGCCGGATATCGAGACCCACGCCGGCCCCGAGGGGCTGGCCGCCTTTCTGTGCGCTATCGATATCCTGGTGGCGATGCTGCCAGCGACCGCAGAAACCCGCCGAGTGATTGGGCGCCAGGTGTTCTACGGCCTGCCGCGCGGGGCCAAATTCGTGAGCGTGGGTCGCGGTTCGACGGTGGACGAGGCGGCGTTGCTAGACGCCCTGCGCGAGGGCCAGATCGCCGAGGCGACGCTGGATGTGTTCGCAACCGAGCCGCTGCCGCCCGAACATCCTTTCTGGGAGATGGATCAGGTTCTGATCACGCCGCATCTGGCCAGCGCCGCGGTACCCGAAACGGCGGCCAGGCAGGTTGTCGACAACTGCCGGCGCGTACTCTCGGGACAGATGCCCGAATACGTCATCGACCGCGCCCGCGGGTATTAGCCGCAAACCGCGCCGGATCGCGGCATCCAGAGTTCAAAACCGAACCCCAAACGAAAAAGGGCCGCGACGTGTCGCGGCCCTTCGAAACCTTGGCTCCCCAGCGCGGACTCGAACCACGGACCCGGTGATTAACAGTCACCTGCTCTACCAACTGAGCTACTGGGGAATTGCAAGACGACGAATCTTAATGGACCCTCATGCGACGGTCAACCCGCCTGCAGGCGGGTAGCGATGCGGCGCAGGGCCTCTTCGAGATTGGCCATGCTGGTGGCGAAGGACAGGCGGATATGGCCGGGCGCGCCGAAGGCGGAGCCGGGCACCACGGCCACGCCGACTTCGTCGAGCAGAAACTGCGCGAAGCCGATGTCGTCCTCGATATTCGGCAGCCGTTCGATAGCGCCGACCACATTCGGGAAGGCGTAGAAGGTGCCGGAAGAGGGCAGGCAGTCGATGCCGGGCATGGCATTGAGGCGCTCGCTTACCAGCCGCTGGCGCTGCTCGAAGGCGCCGCGCATGGTTTCGACGCAGGCCTGGTCGCCGTCGAGCGCCGCAGCGGCCGCCGCCTGGGCGATGGAGTTCGGATTGGAGGTGCTCTGCGACTGGATTTTTTTCATCGCGCCGATCAGCGCCTTGGGGCCGGCGGCATAGCCGATGCGCCAGCCGGTCATGGCATAGGCCTTGGATACGCCATTCATGACGACGGTGCGGTCGGCCAGCTCGGGACAGACGTTGAGCAGATTGGTGAAACGGGTATCGCCGAACACGATGGGCTCGTAGATGTCGTCGGAGGCGATGATGATCTGTGGGTGGCGCTTGAGCACTTCGCCCAGGCCGGCCAACTCGGTCGCGGTGTAGGTCGCGCCGGTCGGATTGGACGGGCTATTGAGCACCAGCAGGCGCGTGCGTGTCGTGATCGACGCCTCGAGCTGTGTCGGAGTGATCTTGAAGCCTTGCGCCTGGTCGGCCAGGACCGGCACCGGGGTGGCGTCGGCAAGCAGTACGATGTCTGGGTACGAGACCCAGTATGGTGCGGGGATGACGACCTCGTCGCCAGGGTTGAGCAGCGCCTCGCACAGGTTGTAGAAGCTTTGCTTGGCACCGTTGGAAACGAGTATCTGCTCGGGCGTGTAGGCGAGGCTGTTGTCGCGCCGGAACTTGCCGATGATGGCGGCCTTGAGCGCGCCGGTGCCGTCGACGGCGGTGTAGCGTGTCTGGCCGGCGTGCATGGCTTCGATGGCGGCCTCCTGGATGTGGGCCGGGGTGTCGAAATCGGGTTCGCCGGCGCTTAGGCTGATGATGTCGCGCCCTTCGGCCTTGAGCTGTGCGGCGAACGCCGTAACGGCCAGGGTGGGCGAGGGTTTGATACGTTGGACGCGTTGCGCCAGTTGAATGTCCAAGGCGAGGGTTCCACGGTTGATTTGGGGTAGACTGGACTGCACATGATACTCAAACAGCCCAGCTGGGATAAGGTCTCCGGGACGCGATGAGCGAGTTGTTCAAACTGGAAACGGATTACGACCCCGCAGGCGATCAGCCGACCGCCATCGAGGCGCTGGTCGAGGGCATCGGGGCCGGGCTGGCACACCAAACGCTGCTCGGTGTGACCGGCTCCGGCAAGACCTTCACGATCGCCAACGTGATACAGCAGGTGCAGCGGCCTACCGTGGTGCTGGCGCCGAACAAGACCCTGGCGGCCCAGTTGTATGGCGAGATGAAGGACTTCTTCCCGCACAACGCGGTGGAGTATTTCGTCTCGTATTACGACTATTATCAGCCGGAGGCCTACGTGCCGGCCAGCGACACCTTCATCGAGAAGGACGCGGCGGTCAACGATCACATCGAGCAGATGCGCCTGTCGGCGACCAAGGCGTTGCTGGAGCGGCCGGATGCGATCATCGTGGCCACCGTATCGGCCATCTACGGCCTGGGCGATCCCAGCGCCTATCATCGCATGGTGCTGCACCTGAATCGCGGCGAGCGCATCGACCAGCGGCGGCTGTTGCATCGCCTCGCGGAGCTTCAGTACACGCGAAACGACGTCGAACTGCGTCGCGGTACCTATCGCGTGCGCGGCGAGGTTATCGATATACGCCCGGCCGAATCGGAGATCGAGGCCGTGCGCGTGGAGCTGTTCGACGACGAGATCGAGCAGCTTTCCTATTTCGATCCGCTGACCGGCGAAATCCTGCGTCGTGTGCCGCGCCTGACGATCTATCCGAAAACCCACTACGTGACGCCGCGCGAAACCCTGCTCGAGGCGGTGGACCACATCAAGGAGGAGCTCAAGCTGCGCCTGGCGGAATTGCGCGAACAGGATCGGCTGGTCGAGGCGCAGCGACTCGAACAGCGGGTGCAATTCGACGTCGAAATGATCATGGAGCTGGGTTATTGCTCCGGGATCGAAAACTATTCGCGCTATCTGTCCGGGCGCGGTGCCGGTCAGCCGCCGCCGTGCCTGCTGGACTATCTGCCGCGCGATGCGCTGATGGTCATCGACGAGAGCCACGTGACCGTGCCTCAGCTCGGGGCCATGTACAAGGGCGATCGTTCGCGCAAGGAAACCCTGGTGCAATACGGCTTCAGGCTGCCCTCGGCGCTGGACAACCGACCGTTGCGTTTCGAGGAATTCGAACAACTCTCGCCGCAGACCATTTTCGTTTCGGCCACGCCAGGTCTGTACGAGCTGGATCGTTCCGGCGCAGTGGTCGAACAGGTGGTCAGGCCGACCGGATTGGTCGATCCTTTGGTCGAGATCAGGCCGGTGGCGGGGCAGGTGGACGATGTCATGTCCGAGATCGTGCAGCGGGCCGCACGCAACGAGCGGGTACTGGTCACCACGCTGACCAAGCGCATGGCGGAAGATCTGACCGAATACCTGATGGAGCACGATATCCGCGTGCGGTATCTGCATTCGGATATCGATACCGTCGAGCGCTCCGAGATCATCCGCGATCTGCGCCTCGGTGCCTTCGATGCCCTCGTGGGGATCAATCTGTTGCGTGAAGGCCTGGACATGCCCGAGGTTTCGCTGGTGGCGATTCTGGATGCCGACAAGGAGGGCTTCCTGCGCTCGGAGCGCTCGCTGATCCAGACCATTGGGCGGGCGGCGCGCAACCTGAGCGGCATGGCGATCCTGTATGCCGACGTCGTGACCGGCTCGATGCGGCGTGCGATCGACGAAACCGAGCGGCGCCGTCACAAGCAGACCGCTCATAACGAACGGCATGGCATCGTGCCGCGGGGCGTGAGCAAGCGCGTGACGGATGTGATGGAGGGTGCGCATGGCGGCGGGCGCCGCGAAAGTCGTCGCCGCGAGCGTGCCGGCGTGACGGATGCGCCGGCGTTTTACGAAGACCTTTCGCCGGCGGCGGCGCTCAAGCGGATCGAGGTCCTGGAGAAGGAAATGTATGCGCATGCGCGCAATCTTGAATTCGAAGAGGCCGCCCGGGTTCGCGACCGCATTCATCAGTTGCGCGAACAGGTGTTGGGTACCGCGCACGCCGACCCAGGTTAGGATGCGAGGCGGGCTTGCGGAAAGCCGGTACGGGGGGTAAGATGCGCCCTCTTTTGCAGGCGCGTAGCTCAGTTGGTTAGAGCACCACCTTGACATGGTGGGGGTCGTTGGTTCGAGTCCAATCGCGCCTACCAATGCTTCGAAAAAGGCTGTTGTGTCGCCGGGGTCCTTGCCCGCGATACCGCAGCCTTTTGTTTGTGGCCGGTGGCCCCTCGTATAGGCCACTTCTGGAGAATGCCATGCCTGTGATTACCCTGCCGGACGGCAGCGAGCGTCGTTTCGATCACCCCGTTTCCGTGGCCGAGGTCGCCGCAGACATCGGCGCCGGCCTGGCGAAGGCAGCGCTGGCCGGCCGCGTCGACGGATGCCTTGTCGATCTGTCCCGCGTCATTGATGCCGATGCCCAGGTGGCCATCGTGACCGCGAGGGATGAGGACGGCCTGGAGATCATACGTCATTCGACGGCGCACCTGCTGGGGCAGGCGGTCAAGGTGCTGTTTCCCGAGGCTCAGGTCACGATCGGCCCGGTGGTTGACAACGGCTTTTACTACGATTTCGCATATTCGCGCCCGTTCACGCCAGAGGATGTCGAGGCGATCGAGGCCAAGATGCACGAGCTGGCCTCGCAGGATCTGCCGGTCAGTCGCAGCGAGATGCCGCGCGACAAGGCGATCGCCTTTTTTCGCGACATGGGCGAGGAATACAAGGCGCGGATCATCGAGGACATCCCCGCCGACGAGGTGCTGTCGCTCTACAGCCAGGGTGAATTCATCGATCTGTGCCGTGGACCGCATGTGCCGAGCACCGGCAAACTGGGTGCGTTCAAGCTGACCAAGCTGGCAGGCGCCTACTGGCGCGGTGACGCCAGCAACGAAATGCTGCAGCGCATCTATGGCACGGCCTGGCCCGACAAGAAGGCATTGAAGGCGTATCTGCATCAGCTGGAAGAGGCCGAAAAACGCGATCACCGGCGGATCGGCAAGCAGCTCGACCTGTTTCACGTCCAGGAAGAGGCGCCTGGCATGGTGTTCTGGCATGCCAAGGGCTGGAGTATCTGGAACACGGTCGAACAGTACATGCGCCGCGTATACGTCGACTGTGGCTACCAGGAGGTGCGTAGCCCCCAGGTCGTCGACGTATCGCTGTGGAAGCGCTCCGGGCACTGGGAGAACTACAAGGAACACATGTTCTTTACGGAGTCGGAAAAGCGCGAGTACGCGCTCAAGCCGATGAACTGCCCGGGGCATGTGCAGATATTCAATCATGCCTTGCGCAGTTACCGCGACCTGCCGCTGCGCTACGGAGAGTTCGGCGCCTGCCATCGCAACGAAACCTCGGGAGCCCTGCACGGCATCATGCGCGTGCGCGGGTTCACCCAGGACGACGGCCACATTTTTTGCACCGAGGCGCAGATCGAGGAGGAAGTGGCCGCTTTTCACGAGCAGGCGATGCGCGTGTATGCCGATTTCGGCTTCAACGACGTCTCGGTGAAGATCGCCCTGCGGCCCGACGTCCGCCTCGGTACCGACGAGGATTGGGACAAGGCCGAGAACACGCTGCGCGACGCGTTGCGCCGCTGCGGTGTCGAGTGGGAGGAGCTTCCGGGCGAGGGGGCCTTCTACAGCCCCAAGGTGGAATACCATCTGAAGGACGCCATCGGGCGGGAGTGGCAGGTCGGCACGATCCAGGCCGATTATCATATGCCGGTCAAGTTGGGCGCGGAATACATCGACGAACATTCCCAGCGCAAGGTGCCGGTGATGCTCCACCGGGCCATCCTGGGTTCCCTGGAGCGCTTCATCGGGATACTGATAGAGCATCATGAAGGGCGCTTCCCGCTGTGGCTCGCGCCGACGCAGGTCGTGGTGATGAACATCACCGACCGACAGGCCGCGTTCGCGCGCGAAGTGGCGAAAACCCTCTGCGCACGGGGGCTCCGGGCCGCCGACGACTTGAGAAATGAAAAGATTGGCTTTAAGATTCGCGAGCACACGCTTAGGCGTGTCCCCTTCCTATTGGTTGTTGGGGACCGCGAAGCAGATGAACGTACCGTTTCCGTGCGCACGCGGGAAGGCGAAGATCTCGGAGCGATGACCCTTGATGCCTTCTTTCAGCGACTTGCCGAAGAGCCTGCGCCGAACGGGTATTGAGTGTAATTGGAGGAGCGACGTATCAGCGCGCAGAAGAACGTAAGGCTGAATGGCGAAATCGCCGTTCGTCAGGTCCGCTTGATTGATGCCGAGGGTGAGAATCGCGGGGTGGTTTCGATAGAGGAGGCCCTGCGGTTGGCGGAAGAGGCCGATCTGGATCTGGTCGAGATCGTACCCAATGCCGACCCGCCCGTCTGTCGGGTGATGGACTACGGCAAGTTCAAGTTCGAGCAGAGCAAGAAGGCGGCTCAGGCGCGCAAAAAACAGAAGCAGGTCCAGGTCAAGGAAGTCAAGTTCAGACCTGGTACCGAGGAAGGCGACTATCGGGTCAAGCTACGCAACCTGATGCGCTTCCTCGAGGAAGGAGACAAGGCCAAGATCACCATAAGGTTTCGTGGTCGCGAGATGGCCCACCAGGAGCGCGGCATGCAATTGTTGAGCCGTGTGGAGGGCGATCTCGGTGAGTTGGCCAGCGTGGAACAGCGGCCGAAGATGGAAGGGCGACAGATGGTGATGGTGCTCGCCCCCAAGAAAACGTCGTAGGCCGGTGGCCTGCGCAAGCAGACGCGGAGTAGAGAGGCAATGCCCAAACTGAAGACCAACCGTGGTGCGGCCAAGCGCTTCAAGCGCACGGCTTCCGGCCGTTTCAAGTGCGGCCAGTCGCACCTGAACCACATCCTGACCAAGAAGAGCACCAAGCGGAAGCGCCATCTGCGTTCGATCAGCCTCGTCGCCGAGTGCGATACGCCGGCGATCAAGCGCATGCTTCCGTACAGCTGATCGGCGCGAGAGGATATAGAAAATGCCCCGAGTAAAACGTGGTGTCACCGCGCATGCGAGACACAAGAAGGTTCTGAAGAAGGCCAAGGGTTATTATGGCGCGCGCAAGAACGTATATCGCGTCGCCACCCAGGCCGTTACCCGTGCCGGCCAGTATGCCTATCGCGACCGCCGTCAGCGCAAGCGTCAGTTCCGCGCCCTGTGGATCGTTCGCATCAACGCCGCTGCGCGTCAGTTCGACCTGTCCTACAGTCGCATGATGGATGGTCTCAACAAGGCCGGCGTCGAGCTGGACCGCAAGGTGCTGGCGGACCTCGCCGTGCACGATCTGGTTGCGTTCGGACGTATTGCCGAGCAGGCCAAGGCCGCCCTCGTCGCCGGTTGAGCGACGCGGTTCACGACCCTGCTGCCCGGGCGGGCGTCGTGTTTCGGACGTAAAGGGGAAAGGCCTGCCTTTCCCCTTTTTTATTGGTATCAAAACGAAGGAAGCGTAGCGTGGAGCTGGATGCGTTGAAGCGTGAGGCCTTGTCCCGGGTGGGGGAGGCGACGGATCTGGGCGCACTAGATGCGCTGCGGGTCGAATATCTCGGCAAGAAAGGCGTGCTGACGGAGCAGCTCAAGCGCCTCGGCAGCCTGCCCGCCGAACAGCGCCCTCAGGCCGGGCAGGCGATCAACGCCATCAAGCAGGAAGTGGCCGAAGCCATCGCCGACCGCCGTGCCGCGCTTGAAAACGAAGCGCTGAGCGCGCGTCTCGAGGGCGAGCGCGTCGATGTGACCTTGCCCGGCCGTGGCCAGGAAACCGGCGGCCTGCACCCGCTGACGCAGACCATAGAACGCATCAAGTCGCTGCTGTCCCAGGCCGGTTTCACGACCGAGGAAGGCCCCGAAATCGAAGATGATTTCCATAATTTCGAGGCCCTCAACATCCCGAACAATCACCCGGCGCGTGCGATGCACGACACCTTCTATTTCCCCGACGGGCGCCTGCTGCGCACGCAGACATCGCCGGTGCAGATCCGCGTGATGGAAACCCAGGAGCCGCCGCTGCGCTTCATAGCCCCCGGCAGGGTGTACCGCTGCGACTCCGATCTGACCCACAGCCCTATGTTTCATCAAGTGGAAGGACTGGCCGTCGACGAGGGCATCACGTTCGCCGATCTCAAGGGCGTACTGGGTGATTTCCTGCGTGCATTCTTCGAACAGGACGATCTGCGAACCCGTTTCAGGCCTTCCTATTTCCCGTTCACCGAACCATCCGCCGAGGTGGACATCGAGTGCGTGCACTGCCGGGGCGAGGGCTGTCGCGTCTGCGGGCATACCGGTTGGATCGAGGTGCTGGGCTGTGGAATGGTGCACCCGCAGGTGTTCGCCCAGGTCGGCATCGACAGCGAACGCTTCACGGGCTATGCCTTCGGCATGGGTGTCGAACGCCTTGCGCTGCTGCGCTACGGCGTCACCGATCTCAGACTGTTCTTCGACAACGACTTGAGATTCCTGCGTCAGTTCGGTTGATCGGGAGCAGGAGCCGCCGTTGCTGTGGCACTTCGAGATTCAATGACTCAGTGTTTTAACCTATCGGGACGGACAGGATGCGTTTGAGCGAGCATTGGCTTAAGGAATGGTTGCCGGAACTGACGCTGGAGGCGGAGGCGATCGGCAGGCGTTTGACCATGGCCGGCCTGGAGCTCGATGGTGTCGAGCCGGCGGCGCCCGCGTTCAGCGGCATTGTGGTGGCGCGCGTGAGTGCGGTGGCGCCGCACCCGGAAGCCGACCGTCTGCGTATCTGCCAGGTGGATGCCGGCGACGATCAGGCGATCCAGGTGGTCTGCGGCGCGCCGAATGTGCGCGTCGGCATGTTCGCGCCGTTCGCGCGCGTAGGCGCCGTTCTGCCAGGCGGCATGCGCATCAAGGCTGCCAAGCTGCGTGGCGTGGCTTCGCAGGGGATGCTGTGCTCCGCTGCCGAGCTGGGGCTGGCGGAAGCCAGCGACGGCTTGATGGAACTGCCGGATGGCGTCCTGCCCGGACAGGACGTGCGCGTGGCATTGGATCTGGACGACCCCGTGCTCGAAATCGACCTGACGCCGAACCGCGCCGATTGCCTCAGCGTACTCGGCGTCGCGCGCGAACTTTCGGCGCTGGAGTCGACGCCACTGAGACCGATGGATTTCGTCGAAGTGAAGGCCGCCTGCGATGCGGCTGTGCGCGTGCAGCTGGAGGCGCCGGAGGCCTGCCCCCGTTACGTCGGACGCGTGATCCGCGGCGTTGATGCCTCCGTGCAGGCGCCCCTATGGCTGCGCGAGCGTCTGCGGCGCAGCGGCGTGCGCAGTATCAGCGCGGTGGTCGATGTCACCAACTACGTGATGCTGGAACTGGGGCAGCCGATGCACGCCTTCGATCTGGCGCGTCTGAATGGGGGCTTGCGCGTACGTATGGCGCGCCCTGGCGAACACCTGGCTCTGCTTAACGAGCAGAATGTCGAATTGCGTGACGATATGCTGGTGATCGCCGATCAGCGTGGAGCCTTGGCTGTGGCCGGGGTCATGGGCGGTGCCGCCAGCGCGGTCGGTGACGCCACCCGAGACATTTTTCTCGAAAGCGCCTATTTTGCGCCTGATGCCGTAACGGGCAGGGCGCGTGCGCTGGGTCTGCACACCGAGTCGTCGCACCGTTTCGAACGCGGCGTCGATCCATCGTTGCAACGTACGGCCATGGAGCGCGCTACCGCGTTGATTCTCGAAATCGCCGGTGGTACGCCCGGGCCGCTGACGGAAGCCTGTTCAGAACGCAACCTGCCCGTGCGCGATCCGATCGATCTGAGGCGCGCGCGCATCGGGCGTGTGCTCGGCGTGCATTACGAGGATGCGCAGGTAGCCGGTATGCTGACGGCGCTGGGTTGTGTGCTCAATCAGACGGCAGATGGGTGGTGCGTGGTCCCGCCTTCGCACCGTTTCGATCTGGCGCTTGAAATCGACCTCATCGAGGAACTCGCGCGCGTGCACGGTTACGACCGCATACCGGAGCGGCACATGCCCGTCAGGCCCGGGATCGTAGCCGAACCAGAGGCATTTGTTGACGTTCCGGAGTTTCGTCAAGCCTTGTGTGGTCGCGGTTACCGCGAAGCCATTACCTACAGTTTCATCGAGGCCTCGATGGCCGGTGCCTTTGCGCCGGGCGAGCAGCCGATCGCATTGAGCAATCCCCTGTCCGCGGAGTTGGCCGTCATGCGGCCCAGTCTCTGGCCTGGACTCGTCAAGGCATTGGCGCATAATGCCAAACGTCAGCAAGCACGTGGTCGGTTATTTGAGACGGGTTTGAGATTTACGTCACAATCTGTTGATAAAGAACAGGAGGCAATGATTGCCGGGGCGATATATGGTGCCGTGGAACCGCTCCAGTGGGGTGCCGCCTCGCGAGAATGCGACTTTTACGACATCAAGGGCGACGCCGAGGCGCTTCTGGCACTGGGCGGCTGTTTGGATGAGACGACTTTCGTGGCGGATGGTCATCCCGCGCTGCACCCAGGCCAATCGGCCAGAATCGAACGCGCGGGCGAGACGATAGGATGGGTGGGTATGCTGAGTCCGGATCTCGAAAAAGCGCTGGGACTTGAGCGACCAGTCGGACTCTTCGAGCTCCGGCTGGCACCTTTGAGCGAAGGGCGCGTCGCACGCTTTGCGCCGCTCTCCCGATTCCCTGCTACCCGCCGCGATCTTGCGGTCGTGGTCGACGAAAGCGTGCCCGCGGGCGCGCTGACGCGTGCGATCAGGTCTTTGGCGATCGAAGAACTGCAGGAACTGCAGCTGTTCGACGTTTATGCCGGCGAGGGCGTGCCAATGGGTCGAAAAAGCATCGCTTTCGGCTTGATTTTACAGGGATTAACGAGCAGTCTTACGGATCAGGCAATCGAAGCTATAATCAGCCGGGTTCTCAAGGCGCTTGAGGACGGGTTTGGGGCGACACCGAGGGGGTAAATCCATGGCTTTAACCAAGGCGGACATGGCTGAACGCCTGTTCGAGGAGCTCGGATTGAACAAGCGCGAGGCCAAGGATTTCGTGGAGATGTTCTTCCGCGAACTCAGCCAGGCATTGGAAAGAGGCGAGGAGGTCAAGCTTTCGGGTTTTGGGAACTTCTCTCTACGCGACAAGCGCCAAAGGCCCGGACGCAACCCCAAGACGGGTGAGGAAATACCGATTACGGCCCGCCGCGTTGTCACCTTCCGTCCGGGACAGAAACTCAAGGCAAGGGTCGAGGCCTATGCTGGAGGCGAGTAACAACAGCGAACTGCCGCCGATCCCGACCAAACGCTATTTCACGATCGGGGAAGTCAGCGAGCTGTGCGACGTGAAGCCCCACGTGCTGCGGTACTGGGAGCAGGAATTCCCCGCGCTCAAGCCCGTCAAGCGGCGCGGCAATCGCCGTTATTACCAGCGCCAGGACGTGATCCTCATTCGTCAGATCCGCAGCCTGCTGTACGAGCAGGGCTATACGATCGGCGGCGCGCGGCTCAAGCTCGAAAGTGCCGAGTCCAAGGCCGACAGCACGCAGAGCCAGCAGATCGTGCGCCAGCTCAGAGCCGAGCTGGAGGCCTTGCTGCAGGAGCTCAAGCATCTCGACGGCTAGGTGCCTGCCGGTGCCCGCGTGATTCTATGTGATTCTGTATCGGAGCCGTGCTAGAATGCGCGCCCTCTACGCGCAACCGTTTTTAATGACCGTTTTTCTTGGTGGGAGTTGTTATTAGATGTCGCTGACCACGGAAGATAAGGCCAACATCGTTGGCAAGTTTCAGCGGGCCGATTCCGATACCGGATCGCCCGAGGTGCAGGTGGCGCTGCTGTCTGCCCGGATCAGTTATCTGACCGAGCATTTCAACACGCACAAGCACGATCACCATTCGCGCCGCGGGCTTCTGAAGCTGGTCAATCAGCGTCGCAAGCTGCTCGACTACCTGCGCGGGAAGGATCAGCAGCGCTACCAGTCGCTGATCAGCGAACTCGGCCTGCGCCGATAAACCCGCCCGATACCACGCTTTAGGAATGGAACGTGCCAGCCATTAAAAAGTCCTTCCAGTACGGTGATCGCACCGTCGTAATCGAAACGGGCGAGATCGCCCGCCAGGCTGACGCAGCCGTCATCATCAACATGGACGATACCGTCGTCCTGGTCACCGCGGTCGCACAGAAGCAGGCGATCCCGGGTCGCGACTTCTTCCCTCTGACCGTCAATTACCAGGAGCGCACCTACGCTGCTGGCCGCATTCCGGGTGGCTTCTTCAAGCGCGAAGGGCGTCCGAGCGAGAAGGAAACCCTGACCTCGCGACTGATCGACCGTCCGCTGCGCCCCCTGTTTCCGAAGGGCTTCTTCAATGAGGTGCAGGTCGTGGCCACGGTGATGTCGGTGAATCCCGAGGTTGACCCCGACGTGCCCGCGATGCTGGGGGCTTCCGCAGCCGTGACGCTGTCGGGCATTCCGTTCAAGGGCCCCATCGGTTGCGCGCGCGTCGGTTACAAGGACGGCGCCTACCTGCTGAATCCCAGCAATTCCGCGCTCAAGGACTCGGCGCTGGATCTGGTTGTCGCGGGTACCGAACAGGCCGTGCTGATGGTCGAGTCCGAGGCGCACGAGCTGTCCGAGGAAGTCATGCTCGGCGCGGTGATGTATGGCCATGAGCAGATGCAAGCGGCCATCACGGCGATTCGGGAGCTGGCGGCCGAAGCCGGCAAGCCCGCTTGGGACTGGCAGGTTCCCGAAGCCGATCAGGGCTTGCTGGAGCAGGTCCGCGGTCGTTGCGAGGCGGATCTTGCCGCCGCCTATCAGATCGCCGAGAAACTGGCGCGTCAGACGCGTGTGGCGGAACTGCGCGAACGGGTGGTCGGCGAGCTGGCCGTCGCCGAGGGCGAAGGCCCGAGCGCGGACGATGTCGCCAATGCCTTTTCCAAGATCGAGAAAATGTACGTGCGCGGCCGCATTCTGGCCGGCGAGCGCCGCATCGACGGGCGCGATACCAGCACGGTGCGTCCGATCACCATCCGCACCGGCGTGATGCCGCGCACCCATGGCTCCGCGCTTTTCACACGCGGTGAGACGCAGGCCATCGTGACCTGCACCCTGGGCACGGAGCGCGATGCACAGATCATCGATGCGATCGAGGGCGAGCGCCGTGAGCGTTTCCTGCTGCACTATAATTTCCCGCCCTACTGCGTCGGCGAGACCGGTATGGTCGGGTCGCCCAAGCGCCGTGAAATCGGTCACGGGCGTCTTGCAAAGCGCGGCATTCAGGCCGTGATGCCTGACGAGAAATCGTTTCCCTACGTGGTCCGCGTGGTTTCGGAGATCACCGAATCCAACGGTTCCAGCTCGATGGCCTCGGTGTGCGGCACCAGCCTTTCGCTGATGGACGCTGGCGTACCGCTGAAAGCGCCCGTGGCCGGCATCGCCATGGGGCTGATCAAGGAAGGCGAGCGCTTCGCCGTGCTCAGCGACATCCTCGGCGACGAAGATCACCTGGGCGACATGGACTTCAAGGTGGCCGGCACCGAAGCGGGCGTCACCGCCCTGCAGATGGACATCAAGATCGACGGGATCACCCGCGAGATCATGGAGCGCGCGTTGGCGCAGGCACGCGACGGCCGCATCCATATCCTCGGCAAGATGGCCGAAGTGATCGATGCGCCGCGTACGGAGATGTCGGCCTATGCGCCGCGATACATCACCATGCGCATCAACCCGGAGAAGATCCGCGACGTCATCGGCAAGGGTGGTAGCGTCATCCGTTCGATCACCGAGGAAACCGGCGCCACCATCGATATCGACGACGACGGCAGCATTCGTATCGCCTCCGTCGACAAGGCTGCGGGCGAGGAAGCCCGACGCCGTATCGAGGAAATCACCGCCGACGTCGAGGTAGGACATATCTACGAAGGTCGGGTTGCCAAGATCATGGACTTCGGCGCCTTCGTCACCATTCTTCCCGGTCGCGATGGCCTGGTGCATATCTCGCAGATATCCAACGAGCGCGTGGAAAGCGTTGCCGACAAGCTCTCCGAGGGCGACGTGGTGCGCGTGAAGGTGCTCGAGGTCGACAAGCAGGGCCGCATTCGCCTGAGCATGAAGGCCATCGAAGCGGCCTGATCCTCGCTCCAACCGGATTCGACCGTTTAGAAACAGGGGGCCATGGCTCCCTGTTTTTTTATGGCCGGTATTCCGCGCGCTGCTTCACGCCTCTGATTGCGGCGGAGCGCTGGTATCGCCCCGTCGGACTTCCGAAACGCAGTGGGCTTCTAGCCAGGCGGCCAGGCGGGATTCCAGCCAGGGCCTGCTCAAACCCGGCATCGGTCCGCTGACGAAGCCCACATGCCCGCCGGTGTCGGTCAGCTCCAGCCGTACGGCCGCCGAGAGTTCGTCGGCGCCGGGTATGCCGTGGGGCAACAGGAACGGGTCGTCGCGCGCTTGCACGATCAGCGTCGGCGTCTCTATGCGATGCAGCCAGGGCCGTGAGCTGGACCGACGATAATAGTCCTCGACACCGGCAAAGCCATGCAGTGGTGCGGTGATCCGGTCGTCGAATTCGCGCAGTGTGCGCAATCGCGCCAGGGTGTCGCGCGCGACCGGCGGCGGGATGCCGCGCAGCTTGTGCTTGCGAATCTGGGCGCGGCGCAGAGGGCGTAGCAGATAGGACTGGTAGATGCGTGACGCGCCACGTTCCAGACGTGCTGCTGCGGCCTGAAGGTCGAAGGGTACCGAGACGGCCGCTGCTGCTGTGAGCGGGGAATCCGAGGCGCTTTCGCCGAGCCATTTGAGCAGCACGTTGCCGCCTAGCGAGAAGCCGATGGCGCCCAACGGGCGCGTCGGCTGGCGCATTCGCAGATGCCGGATCACGCGGGCGAGATCCTGAGTCTCGCCTGCGTGATAGGCACGCGGCAACCGGTTGGGTTCGCCACTGCAACCTCTGAAATGCAGGATTGCCGATTGCATGCCGTGAGCCGCCAGCACGGGCGTCAGACGACGGATGTAGCCGGATTCGCTGGAGCCTTCCAGCCCGTGCAGGACGAGTACCAGCGGACCGGGCAGAGGTGGCGTCCAGTCCAGGTCGAGGAAGTCGCCATCGGGTAATTCGAGCCGTTCGCGTCGCAGCGCGAGCCGGCGGCGCGGCGAAAACAGATAGGGCCAGAGGGTCTGCAGGTGGGGGCCTGGCAACCACCAGGCCGGCCTGAAGGGCCTACCCGGCATCGCCCGCGGTTGCATTGCGCGTGAACAGAGGCAGCTCGTGCCGGCGCGCATTGGCGGCGAGGAAGCTGCCGCGCCCGTCGCGGTCGCGATCGAGCGATGCGAGGCACTGCGAAGGCTCGCCGAGCAGGGTGGCGAAATAGACCTCCAGCTCCTCGGGCGCCACTCGGGGCCATCCGTACGCGGTATCGGCGCTGGCAATCCAGAACAGCCGCGGCGCCCAGTTGTGTGTGGTGATTGCCGGATGTGCCGACCAGTCGCGCAGTTTGCATGCGAGAGGTGAATCGTCGAAGCGGTCGGACATGGGTATCACTGGCGTCATGGATAGATGCGGCGCGCGGATCGAGCCGTGCGCCGGTCATCATACCCTGGCGGCGTAGGCGCTGCGAGCGAACGCCGTTTCAGCGCACCTCGATCTTCCCCCACATGCCGAAGGAGGCGTGTACCGGGAAAAGACACACGTAGTAATACGCCCCAGGCTTGTCCGCGGCCCAGCCGACCTTGGCGTAACTGTAATGGCCGGGATCGGCAAGAATGGGTAGATTGCCGGTGTCGACAAGCGGGTGCGTGACGCGATGATCGGCGGGGACGACCGCGTACGGCGGGGCGGCCGTGGTGATGGCGAAACTGTGCGGCGCCACCTGGCTCGTGTTGACCACGTAGAACGTGATGTCGGCGCCGGACTTGAAGACCAGGGTCGGGTTCTTGATGTTGTCCACCTCGAAGGTGGGGTAGGGGAAACCGGGCAGCACTTGCTCGACCACGACGACAGGATGCGCGCCTTCATATACCACGCGATCGCCGTCATGCGGGCTACCGGTATCGGTCTTCATCAAACTCTGGATCTGCGGCCATGTCAGCGACGGCGTGGCGTCGGTCGTGGCCGCCATCGATAGGGGGGCGATCAGGATCGCCAGCAGCGACAAGGCGTATGCGTGAAACGGGCGCGCGGCCGCGCGAGGTCGAGGGAGACGAATCGACATGTGTCACCTTTTTTGAGTTGTCTTAATGTGGTGAATGCACCGCCAGGGTGCGGTTGCCGGCCCACTCTAGCCGATTACAAAAAATATTTCATGGATTAATTGATGTGATCGCCATGCCGGGAATCGGCTTGGCGGGCGCTTAATGTGTATCGCCGGCATAGAGCAATATCTGCGTTGTGACCAGCTCTTGCCAACTCGCGCGGCATGCCCGCAGGAATGCCTGGTAGTCGTTATGGGTGGCGTCGGCGCAGGCGCGGACCTCGTCCATACCCGCTTGCAGCAGCCCCGAGAAGAAGTTGATCTTGCGGATGCCGCGCGACACCGCGCCCCGGATGGCGATGTCGCCCACGCCGGTGGCGCCATGCATGACCAGGGGGATGGAGACGGCGTTCGCCGCGGCTTCGATGGTGTCGAGGCTGATGTGCGGGGATTCGCGATAAAGGCCGTGCGCGGTGCCGACCGCGATCGCCAGGGCGTCGACCCCGGTCTGTTCGACGAAGCGGCGTGCTTCGGCGGCATCGGTATAGGGCAGGGCGGCCGGTGCGTCGTGCCCGGTGTCGGCCACGCCTTCCTCGCCGGCGACCGCGCCCAGTTCGCCCTCAACACCTGCTCCGTAGCGACGGGCGAGTTCAACCACGCGAGCCGTGATTTCGACGTTTTCGTCGAAGGGCAGGTGCGAGCCATCGATCATGATACTGGTGAAGCCGAGATCGAGTGCCTCGCGGATCATGTCGAACTGTTCGGGGGTGGCGTGATCGAGGTGCAGGGCGGCGGGGACAGCAGCCGCTTCGATGGCCCTCAGGTATGCCGACGCGCGCAGGCCGGCGCGCATGTCATCGAAGTGCCGGCTGGCGATGCCCACGATGACCCCTCGGCTCAGATTCTCCGCCGCGTCTAGCACCGATAGCGCCATGTCGATGTTGAGGGTGTTGAAACAGCCGGCGGCACCTGGCTTCGCCGCGTGCAGCACGTCCGCAAGATCCCGTTTCATGGGGGGCTTCCGCCATTGATCGAAGCCAGACGCCGGTAGGCGGTGGCGAGAGCCTGCGCGTCGCCGACGTTGCCGGGAAAAATGACGACCGGCAGGTCGGGAAATCGCGGGTGATCGTGCGGGCAGCGGACGACGGAGCAGCCGGGCAGGATCTGCCCGAGAACGCGCGAGGCGCGCAGCGCGAGGCCGCTGCTGAGTACGTCGTTGGAGGTGATGCCCCCCTTGCCGATAAGAAAGCCCAGCGTGGCGGGGAGGCCGCGTACGATGTCCATCAGGAAGGCGGAAACCTGTTCGCCAAAGGCCAGGCGGGTGGCCTGATCCGGGAAGGTGCGTTCGACACGGCTGGTGAAGATCACGGGCGCCGATCCTGCCGCGTGCAGCCGGCCGCAGTGTTCCAGCAGTTCGTCCAACAGGGCGTCGCGTTCGCCGACGATGCGGTCGACGTCGACTTCCAATCCGGCGACGCGAGGCATGCGCAGCAGTTCGTTGAGCTGTTGCGTGGTCTTGTTGACGTGGGAGCCCACGACGACCGCGCCCGCGCGGCCGCCGCGCACGTAGGCGGCCATGCGTTCGGCCGGAACGGGTTGCGGTGGCAGCGCCGCCAGTGCGGTGAGCAGACTGGCGGCGCTGCGAAACAAGAAGCGTTTGCCCTGGGTCGCGGCCGCTCTCAACTGGGCGGCGAAACGGTCCAGATCTTCCTGCGATTCGGCGTCGACCACGCAGCACATGTTGCCGTGCAGGCCGAGCAGGCGTTCGCTTACATCGCCGCGCACGTCGTCGAGGGTGAAATGTTCGACCTCGGCAGCGCGGATGCGCCCGCGGGTTTTTTCCTCGACGTAGTCGGGTAGGTGGCTGTGGCGGTAGGCGAACACCGAGTCGCGCGCGAATTCGGTTTCGTGCACGGGGACCGGCCGCCCGTCGGCGATCAGGTAGTGGGTGCCTTCGCGCGTGAACCGGCCGCCTTCGAAAAAGGCCGGGATCATGAAATGAGCGTCGAAGGGACCGAGAACCTCGGCGATCACGTCGGTCTCGACCGGATAGTGTCCGCGCAGGGTCGAGTCCGAACGGCTGACCAGCAGTGGGTTGAGCGGATGGCCGTCCTTGGCAAGCGCGTCGAGTGCCTGTCCGAGGTTCACGCATACCTGGCGGGTAACGGCTTCGGCGCGCACGGCGTCCATGCCGCGGGTATTGGTCAATACGAAGCACAAGGGCGAGTCGTCGCGCAACGCCCCGCGCAGGGTGTCGACGTCCCAGCGGGTCAACAGCAGGCAACCGTGCACGGTTTGCGAGCCGGTCGGGTCGTCGTCGAGAACGATGATCTTGGTGGTGCTCATCTCGGGCTCCTCAGGCCGCGCAGCTCGCCGCGACCGATGCGGCGGGCTGCGCGACGGACTACGACAGCGCGCGGACGCGCTCGATCATGCGGCTGGCGGTGATACCGTTGAAGTCCATGATCTCGGCCGGGGAGGCGGTCGTCTCGCCGCGCTTCCAGCACAGGGTGTCGCGACGTGCCGCGCGCGTGCGCAGCAGTACCGGCTCCAGCGGCGCGCTCGGCCCGCCGCTGACGGCGAGCAGCACGTCGCCGTCGAACAGCGAATCGAACCGGACATCGTCCATGAATCGGCCGTCCCCCTGCGACACGGTATCCCATGCGACATCGCCCGGGCGGTACAGGCGGCGCGGGTTGATCACGGCGACGATGCGCACGCGATAACCTTCGGCTTCCAGCGCCTGCTTGGCCTCGAACACCGGCAGGAACACCATGTCGCCGGTGACCGCGAAGACCACCGTGCCCTTGTCGCCGCCTGCGGATTCATACAGCACGGCGGCGCCTTCCTCGACGGCGGTGCGGGCTTCCTCCAGGCTCAGGTACACCGGTAGCGGACTCTTGGAGGCGATGATCACCATGCCCTTGTTGCAGCTGTCGGTGGCATAGGCGTAGGCGGCCTGAATCGCATTGGCATCGCAGGGGAACAGCGGATACACGTTGCCGTTGCGCATCATGGCCGCGAAGTAGTTCTCGATCTCCGGCCGCTGGTGGGTCCAGCCATTGCGTCCCTGTTCCAGTGCGCCGGCGGTGAACATGGTGACGATCGAGGGCGTCTTGCGGCGCAGCTCGGCCATCGCCTGGGTGACGGTCTGGACGATCGGCCAGCCGTTGATCGCGAAGGATTCGTAGGATAGCCACAGCGCGCGTGAACCGAACAGGGCAAGTCCCGCCGCCAGGCCGGCGCAAGCATCCTCGTTCAGGGGTTCGTAGACCTGTCCGTTCGGCATCTGGTTGTAGAGCGGGTCCTGCGTCGGGTGACGGATCTTCAGCGCGTCGTTGATGTTCTTCATCGCCGAGGCCTCGTTGCCGTCGGCATTGGTGACCACGAAGCGCGGATCGGCCTGGCCGAGCTGTGCGACCAGTGCGCCCATTGCCGTCGAGGGCACGGCCTTTTCGCCCTTGGCAAAGTCCTGCATGGCGAATGCCGGCAACGGCGCGAGCGCGAGCTCGGTTTCGGTCACGGCCGTCTTGGCTGCAGGTCCGCCGCCTGCGCGGCCGAGGTTTTCACGTACGATGTGCCAGGCCTGCGCCGGCAACGCCCGGCGTTTGAGGCCGTCTACGATGTGCGCCGCATCCAGGGTATCGGCCGGATAGAGGTTGTGCGATTTGGCGCCGACTGCGTGTACGCCGGTTCCCTTGAGCTGCTTGAGCACGAAGGCGGTGAGTTTGCCGCCCAGCGCGGATTTCGCGGCGCGGTCCATCTCCGCCAGCACGCGCGCGGCGAAGGCCATGCGCGCGTCATGGCCGAAGCGGCTGCTGTCCACGAAGGCGCCGTCCTGCGCGCTGTCGTCGAAGTCCTTGGCGTCGACCAGAACCACTTCGTCGAAGCCGTGTCCCTCCCAGTAGGCGGTCATGGCGCCGTTGTCGAGCAGCGACACCATGGAGTGGTGTTCCTGCGAATAGCCGTTCCAGACCAGTACGGGCAGGAAATTGGTCACCTCGGGGTAGGCCGTGTGGAAATGCATCATGGCGTTGAGCACGTAGGGTTCGCCCATGCCGCCGTCGCCGATGGTCACCGGAAACAGTTTGTCGCGATGCAGCAGCGCCCCGGCCATGGCGAAATGCTGGCCCTGGCCGAGCGGGCCTGCGGGCGCAAGCAGGCCGGGGATGGCGCCGGAAAGATGTCCCAGCAAGCCATGCTTCTCACGGAAGCGCGCCATCATGTCGTTGAGGGTGCGGATACCCATCGCCTCCAGCGAGCCGTCGAGGAACATCGAGGCATAGAAGCCGGGCGCATGGTGGCCGACCTCGGTGACGATGTTGGTGTGGCCGAGCATCATCAGTGCGGCATGGGCCTCTGCACTGGAGGCGAAGCCGCCCGGATGGCCCGAGCCCTTGGAGCCGCAAACCTGCAGGGTCACATAACGCAAGGCATCCGCGGCGAGCAGGGTCTGGTACACGGCGCGCGGGTCGGCCGGATCGGCAATGGCCGACTGTCCCTCCTGGATGATCGCGTGGTCCGCGTAGCGTTCGAAATCCGCCCACGGTTCGCCCAGGTGACGGATACCCTCGCAGTAGGCGGGCAGATGGCTGTGGTCGATCTCGATGGGATTGCTGCTCATGATGCCTCCTTTGCCGCCAGGGATTTTCATCTGGCGGTAAAAATTTCATAATACGAAAAAATATGCCGGGCAAAACACGCGTCACCCTGTATGCAGGCCTCGCCGTCGCCGATAGGGTCACGATAGGGCGACATCGATTATTCCGCAATACACAATCGTTTTCATAATGTGAAATGAACAAAGCAGGCAACCCCATTCAGGTCATCGAGCGTTCGGCCGCGCTGCTCGACGCCATCGCGGCCCAGGCGGAGCCGACCAGTCTCAAGGTTCTGTCCGCCGAGACCGGCCTCCATCCTTCGACGGCGTTCCGCATACTCGCGTCGCTGATCGATACGGGCTTCGTCGAACGCGATGCCGCCGGGGGCTATGTGCTTGGCCGCAAACTGCTGCAGCTCGCGGGCCGGGTGCGCCGTGGCATCGATATCCGCGAGGAGGCGCGCGCGCACATGGAATGGCTGCGCGATCAGATCGGCGAGACCGTCAACCTAACCGTGCGCGAAGGCGACGAGGTGATCTACATCGAGCGCGTCGCGCCCAAGCGCATGATGCGTGTCGAGCAGGTGATCGGCAGCCGCGCGCCTTTGCACGTGACCGCCGTCGGCAAACTCATGCTGGGTGAGCTGGGCGATGCGTTTTTACGCGCATATGCCCGCCGTACCGGCCTGCCTGCGTATACGCCGAAGACCATTACCTCCGTCGAACGCCTGCTGACGGTGGTGCATCAGGCCCGTGCGCAGGGCACGGCACTGGACGACGAGGAGGCGGAAGAGGGCGTCGGCTGCATCGGCACGCTGGTGCACGACAGCACCGGCGCCGTGGTGGCCGGGCTGTCGATTTCCGCGCCCATGGAGCGCCGTCGGGATGCCTGGGTAGCGCTGGTGCGCGAAGCCGGCCGCCGTATTGCGGCGCGTTTGGGGTATTTCGGGGACTGACGCGCCGAACCGGCGCCCAGGCGGGCCATGTCCATGTCGTGTATTCCTGCCCGGGTCGATTACAATCGCCGCCACTTCGAGCATTCGCGACCCGGGACCGGCCTCCACGTGCTTTTCGACGATACCAGAAGGCATTTCTTCCGCCCGCTCAACGGCAAATACCGGGGGCAGGTGGCCGACTGCCTGATCCTGCTCTACACGCGCCTGTATGGCGCCTACGCGGATTACAGCCGGCATTTCATGCGCGAGCAAGTGGTGGAAGTCCTGGAGGAAGCCATCGCGCGCAGTCCGGTTTTCGATGAGGACGAGGCCGACGAATACACGCCCGGCGCCCGTAGCCCGCGCGAGCAGGCCAACTGGATACTGGCGCTGCTGCTGGAGCATGGCTGGCTGGAACGTCAGATGGACGAGGTCACGCTGCAGGCCAGCTACGCATTTACGCGCCATGGCCGCTTGTTCACGCAGCCCATGATCGATGCCGCCGGCGGGCGTTTTCGTACGCGACACCGCAACACGCGCAATACGCGCAACGCCCTGCAGTCCTTTCTCGACAAGGGCGAGGCCTACGACCTGTTGGATGCATACGAATATTCCGAGCGTATCGTCGCGGATTTCTCCGACGTGATCGCCGAATTGGACGAGCGCAGGCGCGAGCTGGTCAGGGAGGTCGAGTCGCAGCAGATCGTGCAGCGCGCCTCCGACGAGTTCTTCGATTTCATGGAAAAACGCTTCATGCCCGATGTCGCGATCCGACTCTCGGCCGATTCGGTCGAGAAATACCGCGACGAGATCGCCGGGCTGATCGAGCGCATCAAGCGCAAGCGCCGCGAATTCAAGGAACAGGCGGAACACGAACTGCGGCGGGCGGCGCCGGAGCTGATCGAGGCGCCCGGCCGCTCGGTGCTATATGCCATTCTCGACGGCATCGATGCGCGCATGCACAACGCCTCGACCACCATGCTGCCGGCCCTGCGCCAGGCGCTCAATGGGTTTACCCGCCGGGCCGACATCATCATGCGTCAGCTCAGCTACGCCGGCGGCGGCGTGCAAAACCGGCTGCTGCGCCTGACCGAGCGTTTCAGACAGGCCACGCCGGAGCAGCAGTCGCAGGCGCTGGCCGTGGCCGGCGAGGCGTTGGCCACGCTTGCGGTCGGATTCGTCGTCGGCGATGCCGTGCGCCTGCATGCGGCGCGTCGCCCGCGCGTCGTCAACGCCCGTGTGGAGGCGGTGCCGATGCACGACGCGACGACGCGGCGCGAGCTGTTCCTGCAGTCCGCGCTCGATCAGGCCTTTGCCTTCAACAGCCGTGCGCAGCGGGAATACGTGCTGGCCGCGCTGCGCGACGGTCACCGCGTGCACAGCCAGAACCTGCCCGTGCGCGATGCCAGGGACTTGCTGATGAGCGCCCATGCCATTGAAATCGGCGCCTTGTCGACCAGCGAATTCGCGGTCAGGGTTACGCCCACCCGGCAGCGCGTGACGACCGACTACTTCGAAGCGACCGACGAATTCACGCTCGAACTGACCACTCCCCAGGACCATGCTGACTGACTATCTGACCGAAGGACTCGAAAAGGCCGGCGTCACGCTGGACGAATACCGTGAGCTGTGCCTGCGGCTGCTCAACTATGGCGTCCTCTGTCGCGACGAAAGCCAGATCGAACAGCAGCTGTACGATCGCTACCTGCGTGTGGCCGAATGGGTGGACGATTATCTTTCGGTGGTCGGCGTGCGGGTGTTTCACGACCGCCGCTTCGCCTACCTGCGGCTCTATCCCCCCGGCAGCCGGATGCCAGGCGTGGAGGAGGCATCGGAGGAGGCGTTCGCAGGCGGTCTGCGCGCGCGTCTGCGCCAGGACGAGGTTGCCCTGTTGCTGGTGCTGCGGCAGCAGTACGACAAGGCCCTGCGCGAAGGGCAGCTCGACGATGGCGGCTACGTGACCGAGTCGATCGAATCCCTCGGCATCGCCCTGCGCAACCAACTGGGGCGCATGCTGCCGGAGAGGCTTACCGATCGCAAACGGGTGTTCGAGCGGCTGCGCCGGCTGCGCCTGATCCAGTATCGTCAGGAAGACGACCTCGATACCGGCGAAGCGGGTCTGCGCATTCATCCGATGATCACCGCCTTCGTCACCGACGAGGCCCTGATCGCCCTGGAAGACGCGTTGCCGGCCGAAGCGCCGCCGGAGGAAGACGATGTTTCTTAAGCGTTTCGTCTTCATCAATTGGGGTAACATCCCGAGCATCGACTTCGAGTTCGGCCCGCTCAATCTGTTCTCCGGCGGCAACGGCTCGGGCAAGACCACGGCGGCCGACGCGATCCAGACGGTGATGACCGCCGCCCACGAAAGCCTGTTCCAGTACAACCCCGGCCAGGACGAAACCACCCAGCGCGGGCGTGGGGGCAAGCGCGTGCGCACGCTCGCCTCCTATGTGCTCGGTTGCGACGACGGCAGTTATGCGCGCCTGGACCCCACCGATGGCTACGTTGCCGCCGTGTTCCAACCGAACGAGGGCGAACCGGCCGAGCCGTTCACCGCTGTCATCGGCGTGCGCGCCTGGCTGGATATCGCCGGCGGCAACACGGTGGCACGCCAGGACGACGCGCAGTACTTCATTGTCCCCGGTGCCGAACTCGCGCTCGGCGATTTCGTGCGCGAGGAGGAATCCGGCCGTTACGTGGTGGCGCTCAGCGAACTCCAGACCGAGCTGATCCGGATGTTGGGCAAGCGGCGCGTCGAACGATACGACGCCAAGAAAGCCTATTTGCGCCGCCTTTACGGTGCCCTGCGCGGCAAGCCCGATTCCGTTACCGAAACGGAAGCGGTGGCCGCCGCGCGCGCCTTTTCGCGCTTCATGGCCTACAAGCCGGTCAAAAGCATCGACCGTTTCGTGGCCGAGGAAATCCTCGAACCCAAGGATCTCGGAGAAGCGATCCGCTCGGTCTCCAGCCAGCTCAAGACCATCCACGGCATGGAGCGCGACGCGTCGAGGCTGCTGGCCTCGATCGACACGCTCGCCCGTGCCAACGCTCACGCACAGGCCTATATCGACCACTGGATCGACCTCAACCTGCTCGATTACACGCTCGCCCAGGCCGAATACGGCCTGCGCCAGCAGGACTACCTGCGTGGCAAGGCGCTGCAGCGAGAACAGCGCGCGGAACAGGCCGAACTCGAGGCGCGTCTCGCGACCGTTCAAACCCAGACGGTCGGCGTACAGCGCCAGCTGATCGAACTGGAAGCCCAGCGCCAGGGTGTCGACGCGCTGCGTCAGAAGGACGAAATCGAGCGCCAGTCGCAGGCACTCGGCGAGGCCTTGGTCGAAGGCGCCCACCGGCTGGTCGAGCAGGATCGGACGGTTGCGGCGAATGTGGAGGCCACGCGCACGATCCTGCGCGCGCTGGACGATCCATCCGTGGCCGAGACGTTGCCCGGGCCGTCCGCTTCGGAGGCACAGGCGCTCGGACGGGCGGTGGTCGAGACCGCAGGCGAGATGCTGGCGGACGTCCATGCGCTGGTGCAGCGCGACATCGCCGGTGGCGGCGCGGGGTTGGAACAGCGCCTGGAGGCGCTGCTGGCGGTGCAGCGGGCACATAATCGCTGGCACGCGCTGTGGCACGCGGCACGCGAATCCGGGAGCGCGCGCGATCGCTTGATGAATCTGGCGCACGCCGCGCGCGCCCGCTATGGCGCGTTGGCGCATCAGCGCGACGAGAAACGGCGCGAGATCGAACGCCTCGGCGCGAATCTGGTGAGTTATCCGCCGGCGGTGGAGCGGGCGCTCAAGGCCATCCGCCAGCAGTGCCCGGAAGCCGATCCGCGCGTGCTCTGCGATCATGTCGAGGTCCGCGACGCGCGTTGGCAGGCGGCGATCGAAGGCTATCTCGGCGGCGCGCGATTCTCCATCCTCGTCGCGCCGGATCACGAGGCGCAGGCTATCCGTATCGTCCGCGCGCTGCCGGGGCGCGACAACCGGGCGCGGGTCATTCAGGGCCACAAGGCCGCCGAGGACGCTGCCCGGATCGCGCTCGACACGCAGTCGATCATCCATGTGCTGGAATTCAGCCATGCGGTGGCCAGGCATTACCTGGTGGCGAGCTACGGCAGCGTCGTGCGCGTCGAATCCGCCGAAGCGCTGCGCGGCACGCGGCGGGGGGTGACGGATGACGGTATGGCTTCCGGCAACTACAGCATGTGGCGCTGCGACATGGGCGACGCCGACCTGGTCTTCGGTGCCGCCGCGCGCGCGCGCGCCCTGACCGCCAAGCACGCCGAACTGGAAGCCATCGAGATTGAATGGCACGCCGCCGGCGACCAGATCCAGCAGGCGGCGGCATTGCTGCAGGCCGTCGACCGCGTGGCCGTTTCGGCCTACGGCGACGTGTTGCGCGATGTGCTGGCCACGCGCCGTGCGCTCGACGAAAACGAATCACGCCTGGCCCGGCTCGATCTTTCCGAACACCAGGACCTGGAACAGCGGCTGCAGGCGCTACAGGCGGAGTATGCGGAACTGAGTACCGAAAAGGACCGGCTCAACGAACACAAGGGCAAGCTCGGCAAGGAGCTGGAGGACACCGAGCGACAACTCAAGGCGCTGGACGGTCTGCAGAACCGAAACCGGGAGACGGTGGCGGCGCGCGAGGCCGATCTGGCCGCGATCGCCCCGGTCTGGCCCGATTTCGCCCTAGAAGCCCGGCTGGAAACGGCCGACCGGGAGGCGCGCGAACTCAATATCGAATTCTCGAAACAGTATAGGCAGGAGCTGGAAAGAAACCTGCACACGGCCGAACGCCGGCTCGCCGAGGCCGTTCTGCAACACAACCAGGACTGCCGCCCCTCGGACGCCATCGTCTATGCGCCGTTCAGCGGCGAATACGGCCCGGCGCTGTTCCAGTCCGTGTGCGAAGTTCGGCGCGAACTTGACCGCGTGCACAACCTGTTGCGCAACAACATCCTGGTGGAAAAGCACGCCCAGCTGGCCGAACTCAAGGATGCGTTCAACAACGCCTTCGTTTCGCATCTCTGCCATGCCATTTACCAAGCGCTCAACGAAGGGCGGCGCCAGATCGACCTGCTGAACAAGGAGCTGCAGCACCATCGCTTCGGCGCCGATCGGGAGGTATTCCGCTTCGCCAGCGAGTGGGTGCCCGAATACCGCGACTATTCGCGTTTCTTCGAGGAAGTCGTGCGCACGCCGGGGCTGGGTGACGAAGTGACGCTGTTCGACGCGCAGCTCAGTGAGCGTTCCCGCGGCATACGCGACCGGCTCATGGCCATGCTGCTCGACGAGGACGAGCAGCGCGCGGTGCGCGAACTCGAACGCATTGCCGACTACCGCAATTACCGCCGCTACGAGATCTACAAGGAAGTGGCGGGCAAGGCGCCGATCCCGCTCAGCGAATACGGCACCGGCTCCGGAGGGCAGTTGGAAACCCCGGCCTACATCATCCGTTCGGCTGCGATCACCTCCGCCTTCCGTTTCGCCGAGGGCGCGGTCCATCTGCGCATGGTGCTGGTGGACGAGGCCTTCTCGAAGATGGACGAAGCGCGCTCACGCGAAGTCATCCAGTATCTCGCCGAATCGCTCGGCCTGCAGCTGATCTTCATCATGCCGACCAGCAAGTGCGGACCGTATCTCGATCTGATCAGCAACGAATTCGTGTTCGCCAAGGTGCCTAGCGAGGCACCCCGCGGGCAGTTGTCGACACGGGTGCTGGTCGACCGCAAGCAGTGCAACCGGGCGCGCATCGAAGCGCTCTGGAAACGCCACCGGCATTCCGTCTACCAGCAGGCCGAGCTGGATTTCATGGAGGCCTTCGGATCGTAAGCGCAACGACACGCGATGGCCGACAGGCGGGCGCGGCAACGCCGCCATGTCCGGCATGGTTGGATGACGAACCAGAAATTCGAGGGCTCCTCGGCAGCTTGCTGGATCGGCTGGATCGCAAGGGTACGGAATCGCGTGCGCGACCGCCTGGTCTCAGGCTGAGCCCGGAATGCGCGCCACGCCTGTATCGTCATGATCAGGCGGCTGACAGGACATGGGCGCTCATCTGTCGTGATCTTAAGGATTGCGTGATCGAGATATCGCTGAAACGCAATCGTAAACCTTATGAAGCGGAGTATGCGGGCGCCACTTTCAGGTTGGTCGAGAGCGGGGAGGCTCTACTGCGAAGCTGGCTGTCACGTCCTGTGCAGCCTCGTTACCGGGATCTGTGGGGCACAGCTGTGGCATCACGTGCCGAGGCCTTTGTCTATAATGGGAATTCGTTGATTTTGCATCCTGTCAGCGTGTCAGGAAAATCGGCAGAAGAGGTTGTAGAGGCCTTTATCCGAGTAGGGGCGCTCGCATGTGGCGGTCTGACATTGCGCCAGTTGAGCGCCCGCTGTTTTTGGGGGCACTCGAAACTGCTCGACACGCGAGAGGAATTGCTCAAATGCATCTTCCGCGATGTTGTCATCGCCCCGCGGCCGGTGCTGGTCCACTCACGCCTTGCCGCTGCTCGCGGGGATATATTGTTCATCGAAAACCAGGATAGCTACGTCCAGGCGTTGGCCGGTATCCCGGAAGAGGTCGTTCTGCTCGATCTGGTCTACGTCGCCGGATTCCGCGGCAGCGCGGCGCGTATACGCACGCGCAGTGGCGCGAGCCTGCACTATCATGGCGCCGTAAAGCCCAGCTGCCGTAAACCATTCGAAGATTGGTGGTTCGGCGAGCGACATGAGAACTACCGTCTCTGGTTTTGGGGAGACCTGGATTACGCCGGCATGGCAATCCTCAAGGCGTTGCGCCAGCGTTTCGGTGATGTGCGCGCTTGGCCGGCGGGCTATGACGCCCAACTGGTGCTGCTTGAGGCCGGCGGCGGACATCATCCCGAACTGGCCGACAAAACCGAACAGTGCGATCCGGGGAAGACCGGCTGCGCCTATGCAGACGAAATCTTGTTGCCAGCGCTGCGTCGGCAAGGTCGCTTCGTTGATCAGGAAGCGACCTGATGCGTGGGCACGGCGATCCGCTTGCGTTCAGTCTCGCATGAGCTTGTCTTCGGTACGGGTGTCGAAGTCGCTGGCGTCGTGGCGTTCGCGCAGCTGTTCGGCGGGTTCGCCGCGGGTACGGTTGACCATGCGTCCGCGGCGCACGGGTTCGCGGGCGAGGAGGGTGTCCGCCCAGCGGATGACGTGGGGATATTCGTGCACCGAAAGGAATTCTCCCGCTTCGTAGAGCCGGCCCTTCGCCAACTCGCCGTACCAGGGGAAGATGCCCATGTCCGCGATGGTGTACTCGTCGCCGGCGATGAACTCGCGTTCGTTCAGATTGCGGTTGAGCACGTCCATCTGGCGTTTGACTTCCATCGCGTAGCGGTCGATCGGATACTGCCATTTTTCGGGGGCGTAGGCATAAAAATGACCGAAGCCGCCGCCGAGATCGGCCGTGGCGCCCATGTGCCAGAACAGCCAGTTCAGGGTTTCAGTCCGTTTGGCGTGTTCGACCGGCAGGAAGGCGCCGAACTTTTCGGCCAGATAAAGCAGGATCGAGCCCGATTCGAATACTCGCGTCGCCGGGGTCGTGCTGAGGTCGACCATGGCCGGAATTTTCGAATTGGGGTTCACCGCGACGAAACCGCTGGAGAACTGCTCGCCTTCGAGAATGTCGATCAGCCAGGCATCGTATTCCGCGCCGGCATGTCCGAGCGCGAGCAGTTCCTCCAGCATGATGGTGACCTTGATGCCGTTGGGCGTACCCAGGGAGTAAAGCTGCAGTGGATGCTTGCCGACCGGCAGGGCCTTCTCGTGGGTGGCGCCGGCCACGGGTCGGTTGATGCGGGCGAAATGCCCGCCGTTTGCGCGATCCCAGGTCCAGACCCTGGGAGGCGTGTAGGGTTTGGCGTCGGCCATCGGGAATTACCTCATTGCTGAACTGATAGGCGCCGCGCCGAGGCGGCGTGTGTGGTCCTCAGACCCGGTGCGTGGTCGCGGGTTCCCGCTCCCGACATGTCCGGGGCGGCGATGGTGGCGCGCCGCCGGGCGGGCACAAAAAAGGCCATCCTTCCGGATGGCCTGCTGGGTGTTTGGTGGAGGCGGCGGGAATCGAACCCGCGTCCGCAAGTCCTCTGCCTTCGGCTCTACATGCTTATCCCGGTCTTTGAGTTTAACCGCCTGCTACCCGACGGGCAGGGAAAACAGTCGGCGATCCCAGTTAGGTTTTAACGAGTCGGCCCTGGGAGAGCTTCATCGCGATCTTGTGAGAGTCGACGCCTGGTATCTGGGCGCACAAGCACGGCCCCAGTCAGACGGCACCCCTACCGGGTTTTAAGCGGCGAGTGCGTAGTTGTCGTCGTTGGCAACTATAAATTTGCAGCGTGATTTACGAGGGCAGCTACATCCTCGGCATGCACCTCCGGTTTCGCGACCCACGTCGAATCCAGGTCGCCCCCGTTGATGAGGGGTCAGTATACCAGATTGCCCCGTCCATAGGCGTTATGGGGGCTGGCAGGCATGCGTACAAGGGGCGATTCCTTTATGATTGCGCCCTCTTCGCCAGTGGGTTGATCGCTATGTTGTTGGTTCAGGGCCATGGTGCGTTGTCCGAGTTCCGCCGTTCCCGTTTGTTGGCGCGCCTGCAGGCCGTCGATCCGGCGATAGGCGATTTGTCGGCGCGCTTTGTCTACTTTGTCTATCCCGTGCGCGCACTGGACGAGTCTCAGCAGGCGCGGCTGATGCAGGTGCTGGAGGCACCGCGCGCAGCACCCGTAACCGAGCCGTCCGGCGAGGTGCTGGAGTGGCTGGTGGCGCCGCGCCTGGGCACGATTTCGCCGTGGGCGAGCAAGGCGAGCGATATCCTTCACCACTGCGGCTTGGAAGTGGTCGAGCGCGTGGAGCGCGGTATCAGCTACCGGCTGGACCTGTCGGCACCCCTGGGCGCGGCGGCCTTGGCGGCGTTGCGCGAGGCGCTGCACGACCGCATGACCGAAACGGTGTTCGAATCCGCCGACGAGGCCCTGGCGTTGTTCGGCGAGGCCAGGCCGGCACCGCTGGGCCATGTTGCGCTGGGCGAGCAGCCGCTGGCGGCGCTGCGGGCAGCCAATGCCCAGCTTGGGTTGGCGCTCTCGGACGACGAGATCGAGTACCTGGCGGAAAACTACGTGGCGCTGGGGCGCAATCCGACAGACGCCGAGCTGATGATGTTCGCGCAGGCGAATTCGGAGCACTGCCGGCACAAGATCTTCAACGCCAGCTGGGTGATCGACGGGCAGCCGCAGGACAAGAGCCTGTTCGAGATGATCCGCAACACCTACCGCCATGCCCCCGAGGGCATTCTGTCCGCCTATCACGACAATTCCGCCGTGTTCGCGGGACCGCCTGTGGTGGTGCGTTTCGCGCCGGAGGCGGGCGGTACGCGTTATCAGCCCACCCGCGAGACGGTGCATACCTGCATCAAGGTAGAGACGCACAACCATCCGACGGCAATTTCGCCGTTCCCGGGTGCGGCCACGGGCGCCGGCGGCGAAATTCGCGACGAGGGCGCCACCGGGCGCGGCGCGCGCCCGAAGGCCGGGTTGACCGGGTTCACGGTGTCGAATCTGCGCATTCCAGGCTTCGAACAGCCCTGGGAACAAGATTACGGCAAGCCCGGGCGCATCGTGGCGGCGCTGGACATCATGATCGAGGGGCCGATCGGCGGCGCCTCATTCAACAACGAGTTCGGCCGTCCGGGGATCGCGGGATTCTTCCGGACCTACGAACAGATGGTGGCGGGTCCTGGCGGCAACGAGGTGCGCGGCTATCACAAGCCGATCATGCTGGCCGGTGGCGTGGGCGCGGTGCGTGCCGATCAGGTGGACAAGCAGCCGATACCCGCTGGCGCACAGGTGGTGGTGCTGGGCGGGCCGGCGATGCAGATCGGCCTGGGCGGCGGCGCGGCGTCGAGCATGGCCACGGGCGCCAGCGACGAGCTGCTGGATTTCGCCTCGGTGCAGCGCAGTAATCCGGAGATGGAGCGTCGCTGCCAGGAGGTGATCGACCGTTGCGCGGCGATGGGAGCCGACAGCCCGGTGCTGTCGATCCACGATGTCGGCGCCGGCGGCCTGTCCAACGCGGTGCCCGAGCTGATCAACGATGCGGGTCGCGGCGGGCGCTTCGAGCTGCGCGCGATTCCCAACGACGAGCCCGGCATGTCGCCGCTGGCGATCTGGTGCAACGAGGCGCAGGAGCGTTACGTGCTGGCCATCGACAGCGACCGGCTGGATACCTTCACCGCGCTGTGCGAACGCGAGCGCTGTCCCTATGCGGTGATCGGCGAGGCCACGGCCGAGCAGCGACTGGTGGTCGGCGACGCGTTGCTGGAAGAGACCGTGGTCGACATGCCGATGGAGGTGCTGCTCGGCAAGCCGCCCAAGATGCTGCGCGAAGTGCATCGAGCGCAGGTCGTCCACACGCCGCCGCGGTTGGACGGCATCGAACTCGGCGAGGCTGTGCGCCGCGTGCTGTGTTTGCCCACGGTAGCCAGCAAGGGTTTCCTGATCACCATAGGCGACCGCACCGTCGGCGGTCTGGTTGCGCGCGATCAGATGGTCGGCCCCTGGCAGGTGCCGGTGGCGGATGTCGGCGTGACCCTGAGCGATTTCTATGGCTATACCGGCGAGGCGATGGCGATCGGCGAGCGCCCGCCGCTGGCGCTGCTCAATCCGGCCGCCTCCGGTCGCATGGCGATCGGCGAGGCGCTGACCAATCTGGCCGCGGCGGATGTGCCGCGCCTTGGCGATGTGCGCCTGTCGGCCAACTGGATGGCGGCGGCGGGGCATCCCGGCGAGGATGCGGCGCTTTATGAAACCGTGCGCGCGGTGGGCGAGGCGCTGTGCCCCGCGCTCGGCATCGCCATACCGGTCGGCAAGGACTCGATGTCGATGAAGACGGTCTGGCAGGAAAGCGGCAAGACGCGATCGGTCACCGCGCCGCTGTCGCTGATCGTATCCGCCTTCGCGCCTGTCGAGGACGTGCGCAGGACCCTGACGCCGCAGCTACGGACCGACGCGGGCGACACCGATCTCGTGCTCGTGGATCTCGGCAAGGGTCGCGACCGCCTCGGCGGATCGGCACTGCTGCAGGTTTACGGACAGCTGGGCCATCAGGCGCCGGATCTCGACACCCCGGACACGCTGCGCGGTTTCTTCGAGTCCATTCAGTCGCTCAACCGCGACGGCAGGCTGCTGGCGTATCACGACCGCTCGGATGGCGGGCTGCTGGCGACCCTGTGCGAGATGGCCTTCGCCGGCCATTGCGGTCTTGACGTGGACCTCGGCGACGTGCGCGACCCGCTGGCCAGTCTGTTCAGCGAGGAGCTGGGCGCGGTCATTCAGGTGCGGCACGCCGATGTCGACGAAGCACTGATGACCCTGGAGGAGTACGGCCTCGGCCATCACGCGCGCATCATCGGCACGCTGGCCGACGACGACGCGCTGCATATCCGCGCCGGCGGCCGAGAAATCTATCGCGAGACGCGCGTCGCGCTGCAGCGTCTGTGGGGCGAGACCAGCTATCGCATGCAGGCGCTGCGCGACAATCCCGACTGCGCCGAGCAGGAATTCGCCGGTCTGGGCGCCGCCGACGATCCCGGTCTGTTTGCCCGCTTGGGTTTCGATCCCGACGAGGACGTGGCTGCGCCGTATATTGCGCGCGGCGTCCGCCCACGCGTCGCCGTCCTGCGCGAGCAGGGGGTGAACGGGCAGATCGAAATGGCCGTCAGTTTCCACCGTGCCGGTTTCGAGGCGGTGGACGTGCACATGAGCGACATCATCGAGGGGCGCACGGATCTGGCCGATTTTCGCGGTCTGGCGGCGGGCGGCGGTTTCTCCTACGGCGATGTGCTTGGTGCGGGAGGCGGCTGGGCCAAGTCGATCCTATTCAATCCACGCGCGCGAGATGCCTTCGAGGCTTTTTTCAAGCGCGAGGATACCTTCGGCATCGGCCTGTGCAACGGCTGCCAGATGATGTCGCAGATCAAGTCGCTGATCCCGGGCGCCGATCACTGGCCGCGCTTCGAGCGCAACGCCTCCGAGCAGTTCGAGGGGCGCCTGACGCTGGTGGAAGTGATGCCTTCGCCGTCGATCCTGTTCGAAGGCATGCAGGGTGCGGTGCTGCCCATTGTCGTCTCGCACGGTGAGGGGCGCTCGCATTTCGTCGACAACACCGCCGAGGCGGTGTCGCGCGCCGGACTGGTGACGCTGCGCTACGTGGATCACCATGGTCGCCCCACAGAAGCCTATCCGGAAAACCCCAACGGCTCGCCGCTGGGCATCACCGGGCTGTGCTCGGCGGATGGCCGCTTCACCATCATGATGCCGCATCCGGAACGGACCTTCCGCAGCGTGCAGTATTCCTGGTGTCCGCCCGAATGGAACGAAGACTCGCCCTGGCTGAGACTGTTCCGCAACGCGCGGGTATGGGTGGGCTAGCCGGCCGTGCTGGATGTTAAAATATACCGTTTGAAACGCGCACCGGAGGTGCCCAATGCTTGAGATCAGTGTGCGCTTCGCACCCGGCTTCCCCGATGACGCGCGCGCCGGCCTGCGCGCCGAGGGCGACGTGCTGCCCGAATACGGCCAGGTCTGGATCTGGGACATGGCTTACGCCCAGACCCTGCACGCGCTGGCGGGCAGCGAGGCGGCGCGCAGTCTGCGCGAGGACCTGGAACTGTGGGGCATCAACATGTCCAGCAAGGTCTTCCAGCCCATGGACCACATCCGCGCCAAGGGGCACCTGAATTTACGTCAGGGCTTTGCGCTGGACGACACGCTTGCCAGCGAGTCCGTGCTCGCCTATCGCATCACCGGCGCGGCCGGCGAGCTGCCCAAGGTGGAAATCGAGGCGGCGGCGGACCTGGACCCGCAGGCACGGGCGGCGGCGGTGCTCGCGCTCGGCCAGTTCTTCATCGAGCAGAACGACCTGTTCGCCAAGGAATTGCCGCTGCACGTGCTGGCGTTCCGTAAGTTCTACGGCGACGTTGCCCCGGAGAGCGATCCGAGCAGCGTGGAGGACGCGCCCATGTTTGCGATCCAGAAGGCCCTGGAATACTTCAACAGCGTCGCCGGCGCCGCGCGCCATTAAGGTCGCGAACGGCGCACGGGCGATGGCGATCCGCTGCATCACCTTCGATCTCGACGATACCCTGTGGGACTGCGAGCCGGTCATCGCGGCCGCGGAGGCGCGCTTTCATGCGTGGCTTGAGGCGCATTGCCCGGCGCTGGCCCGTCATTACGATCTCGACGGCCTGGTGCGCCATCGGGTGGATTACTTCCAGCGCTTCCCAGCGCTGCATCATGATCTCACGCGCCTGCGCAAGCAGTGGCTGGCGGCGCTGTCCGAGGCCCATGGGCACGCGGACGACTGGGTGGAGGAGGGCTTCCGGGTTTTCTGGCTGGCGCGCAACGAGGTCGAGCTGTACCGCGAGGCGGCGGAGTTGCTCGAAGGCCTGCGCGACCGCTACCGTGTCGGCGCGATTACCAACGGCAACGCCGATGTGCATCACATCGGCGTGGGGCATTACTTCGACTTCGTGATCACCGCCGCCGAGGCCGGCAGCGCCAAGCCGTCGCCCGGTATCTTCCGGCAAGCAATCGAGGCCGCCGGGGTGCCGGCCGCTGCGTGTCTGCACGTCGGCGACAATCCTCATGCCGACGTGCAGGGCGCGCGCGCGCAGGGCATGCGCACCGTGTGGGTCAATGCCGCCGGCGCATCCTGGCCGGCGGGTGATCCGCGCCCGGACGCCACGGTGCGCCACGTCGGCGAACTGGCCGCACTGCTCGCGCGCTGGGCCTGAAGCGGGGCGGCGCGCGTGCCGTTACTCAGTGATGGCGTACGGGGCCGACGGCGCCGGGCAAAACGAGACTGAACAGGGTGGCCGCGGCACCGACGCCGACCAGCACCCACATCACGTCGGCCAGCTCCATGTGGCTGGCCACCAGGCCGAGCAGGATCAGTGCCGCCGCGCCGAGTCCGTTGGATACGCCCAGTGCGATGCCGGAGCCCATGGAACGATTTTCCGGGAAGATGTCCTGGCCGATCACGATGCTGATTGGCAGCGTGGCGAACAGCGCGATGCCGAGCAGTCCGAGCACGAACCACTGCGCCAGTCCGCCGACGAACATGAAGAGCGCGAGCAACAAGGTCGCGGCGAGTATCGAGGTGAACACCACACGCTTGCGGCCGAACAGATCGGACAGATGGCCGCCGCCGACGTTGCCGATGATGCCGACCACCAGCAGCACGCTGATCAGCGCCGAGGATTCGACCAGCGAATGGCCGCTGTCGTGCCAGATGATCGGCAGATAGGTGACAACGCCGAAGATCATCAGCGCGCGCAGGCTGGAGAAGGCGACCAGCGCCGACAGCGGTCCCATGTGCTTGCTCCAGGCGATCGGGCGCGCATCGGGATGACGCGGTGGCTGTACCGGCAGCGTGTTCCACAGCAGGGGCACGCTGAACAGGGCTGGGATGGCCAGCAGCCAGAGATAGTGCAGGCCCCAGCCGGCCACCACCAGACTGGCGAACAGCGGCCACAGGCCGCGGCCGATTTCGCCGCCAACCAGGAACAACGCAAGGCCGAAACCCTGACGGCCGCGGCTCAGTGCGCGTGCGCCGGCCAGCGCTTGCGGATGGAACAGGGCGTTGGAAATCCCGATGACGATCAGTACGGGTATCAGCGCCCACAGACTGGGCGCGAAGCCGATTAACGCGCCGGCCAGATTGGACCCGAGCACGCCCATGACGATGAACACCCGGCCGCCGACGCGGTCGGCCACCCAGCCGGTGAAGGCCTGCAGGGCCTGGCCGATGAGCAGGGCCGCCATGACGGTGCCGGCGAGACCGACATGCAGATGCAGATTGATGAGCACGGCCGGCAGCACGCCGGGCAGGTAGTTAGCGGCGCCGTCGTTGAGAAAATGCAGCCAGCCGAGTCCGCCCAGACGGGCGTAGTGAGGATGCGCGGCGGCGTCCTGCACGGGGCGTCCGGCGATTTCTGATGCGCTCATCGAAATTCCTTGTAGGTTGAATATTAGCAAGCTATCTATTCTTGCAGATCGCCGCGAGGTTGTCAGCCACGGCATTGCTGGGGTTTTAATGCGCCAGCAGCGGTTGCAGCACGGGCCACACGTTGGCCAGCAGCTTCGGCTGGGCGGCGGCGTTCGGATGGATGCCATCGGATTGCATCAAGGCCGGGTGCGTGGCCACGCCCTTGAGCAGGAAAGGCACCAACGGGGTGCCGGTCATGCGGGCGACTTCGTCGTAGACCGCATGGAACATTTGGGTGTAGGCGGGGCCATAGTTGGGTGGCATGCGCACGCCGAGCAACAGGACGCGCGCGCCGGAGGATCTCGCCGTGATGACCAGTCGCGTCAGCTGTGCGCGGAAGGTGGCGACGGGCGTGCCGCGCAGGCCGTCGTTGCCGCCGAGTTCGACGATCACCACGGCGGGGTGGAAGCGCGTGAGTTCGGCCGGCAGGCGCGCGAGGCCGCCGGCTGTGGTGTCGCCGCCGATGCTGGCGTTGACGACGCGATAGGGATAGCCTTCCCGGGACAGTTTTTCGGCGAGCAGATGGACCCAGCCGGCGTCGATCGGGATGCCGTGACCGGCGCTGAGGCTGTCGCCAAGGACCAGGATGGCGGCCTTGCCGGGGGCATCGGCCTGTGCCGTGCCGGCGGCAAGCAGCAGGATGCACAAGCAGCGGACGAGGATGGAGCGCATGACGGCAGATTCTAGCGCGCCGGTCGCCGTGGCCGCGACCGCGCTGTGCAAGTCGGTGGCCGGCCCGGAAGGCGCCTTGCAGATTCTCGACGGCGTCGAGCTGCAGGTGGCTCACGGCGAATCGGTGGCCATTCTGGGCGCTTCCGGCTCAGGCAAATCGACGCTGCTGGGGCTGCTCGCGGGACTGGACAGCCCCAGCAGCGGCGAGGTTCGCCTTGCCGGCGAAGCGCTTTCGGCGCTGGACGAGGACGGCCGCGCCCGCGTGCGTGCCGGCCGGGTGGGCTTCGTGTTCCAGTCCTTCCAGTTGTTGCCCGGTTTGACCGCGCTGGAGAACGTGATGCTGCCGCTGGAGCTGCAGGACCGCGCGGCGCGCGCACCGGCGCTGGAGGTGCTGGCCCGTGTCGGCCTGGCCGCGCGCGCGGCGCATTATCCGCACCAGCTCTCCGGCGGCGAGCAGCAGCGCGTGGCCATCGCGCGCGCCTTCGTGACCCGCCCCGCCGTGCTGTTCGCCGACGAGCCGACCGGCAATCTCGACGAAACCAGTGGCGCGCAGGTGATCGATCTGCTGTTTTCCCTCAACGACGAACAGGCGACCGCGCTGGTGCTGGTGACGCACGATGCGGTGCTCGCCGCACGCTGCGCGCGGCGCTATCGGCTCCAGGCCGGGCGTTTGGCGCCGTGCTGAGCCGTCTGCTGCCGCCGCGATTGCTGTGGCGCGCGCTGCGCCGCGATCTGGGCAGCGGCGCGCTGCGCGTGATCGTGTTTGCGTTGATCGTGGCGGTGGGCGCGATCACGGCGGTAGGCGTATTCACCGACCGGGTCGCGCGCGGCATGAGCGAGCAGGCCAGCAACCTGCTCGGTGCCGATTTGGTGCTCGGTGCGGCCGACGCGATTCCCGGCGACGTGCGCCAAGAGGCGCGCCGCCTCGGCCTGCGCGCGGTCGACGCGCTGGGCTTCCCCAGTGTTGTGCTCAGCGGCGAGCACACCCTGCTGGTGATGGTGCGGGCGCTGGGTAGCGGATATCCGCTACTCGGCGACGTACGGCTTTCGGAGCGGCCATTCGGCCCCGAGCGCACGCTGCGCCGGCCGCCGCGAACGGGGACGGTCTGGCTCAGCCGCGAGGCTTTGACGCGACTGGGACTCGCCGTGGGCGATTCGCTGCATCTGGGCGAAGCGCGTCTGCGCATCGCCGGTATCGTGCGCGAGGCGCCAGGCACCGGCGCGGGTCTGTTCGATTTCGCACCGCGCCTGATCCTGTCGCTTTCGGATGTGGCGTCCACCGGGCTGGTCACGCCGCAGAGCCGCGTGCGTCACGAACTGATGCTGGCGGGGGCGCCGGCAGCCGTCGACACCATGCGCCGCTGGTTGAGCGCGCACGCGCCCGTCGGCATGCAGGTCGAGGACGTGCGCAGTGGCCGGCCGACGCTGCGCACCGCGCTCGATCGCGCCCAGCGCTTTCTGTCGCTGGCGGCACTGGCCGCCGCCTTGCTGGGCGGCGGCGCGATCGCCGTCGCGGCAGCCAGTTTCGCGCGCCGCGAGGCCGACCAGAGCGCCTTGATGCGCTGTCTAGGCGCGAGCGGCGCGAGAGTGCTGCGGCTGGCGGTCTGGCGGCTGCTGGGCGTGGGCCTGATCGGCAGCCTGGGCGGGCTGGCGTTGGGTGCGCTGGCGCAGTGGGGTTTGTCCGCGCTGCTGGCGGGCTGGTTCGCCACGCAGCTGCCGCTGCCCGGCTGGCAACCCTTTGCCGTGGGCCTGGCCAGCGGCCTGATCCTGATGCTCGGATTCGGGCTGGTGCCGGTCCTTCAGGTCGGTCGCGTGCCGCCCCTGCGCGTGCTGCGCCGCCAATTGGGGGCGCCGACATCCTCGGTATGGGGGATCACTGGCGCTGCGCTGTTGGCGATGGCCGGCCTGCTGCGCTGGCAGACCGGCAATACGCGGCTGTCGATGTGGATGGTCGGCGGCGGGCTGGTCACGGTCGCCGTGTCGTGGGCGGTCGCCTACGGCCTGATGCGCGGCCTGGCACGCGGGCATGCCCGCGGCAGCCGTTTCGGCTGGCGCTATGGCCTGCGCAGCTTGGGACGCCGGGGTCTGCTCGGCGCCGTGCAGCTGGCCGCCGTGGGGCTGGGATTGTCCACGCTGCTGCTGCTCGCCTTCGTGCGCGGCGATCTGCTCGATGCCTGGCAGCGCAGTCTGCCGACGGATACGCCCAATCAGTTCGCGATCAACATCCAGACGGACCAGCGTGCCGGAGTGCGCGCGCTGTTCCAGGCGCACGGACTGCCGCCACCCCATTTCTATCCCATGGTCCGGGCGCGGCTCGTTTCGATCAACGGCAAGCCGGTGCGCGCGCGCGACTACGCGGATGCGCAGGCGCGGCGTTTGGTCCGCCGCGAGTTCAATCTGTCCTGGGCCAGCCATCTGCAGCAGGGCAACCGGCTGGTGGCCGGACGCTGGTGGGCGGATGACCGGGCGCAGGGATTCTCGGTGGATCAAGGGTTGGCTCGCACCCTCGGCATCCGGCTCGGCGATCGGCTCGGCTTCGAAACCGCGGGGCAGGCGTTTGCCGGCACGGTGGAGAGTCTGCGCGATGTCCGCTGGGATACCTTCCGGCCCAATTTCTTCGTGCTGACGCCGCCCGGCATGCTCGAAGGGCTGCCCGTGAGCTGGATCACGAGCTTCTACCTGCCGCCCGGCCATGCGGCCTTACTGCCCGCACTGGTGCGCGCCTACCCGGGCGTGACTCTGTTCGACGTCGACCGCCTGCTGGCGCAAGTGCGGGCGATCATCGAGCGCGGCGTGCAGGCCGTCGAATACGTCTTCGCCTTCGCCCTGCTGGCGGGCCTCATCGTGCTGTACGCGGCGATCGACGCCTCGCAGCCGGCGCGGCGTCGCGAGCTGGCCGTGCTGCGCGCCCTCGGCGCATCGCGCACGCAGATGCGACTGGCGCTTGCCGCCGAGTTTGCCGGACTGGGTATACTGGCCGGCGTGATCGCCAGTGCCTCGGCCAGTCTTCTGGGCTACGTGCTGGCGACGCGGATATTTGATCTCGACTACGTGCCCGATCCGGGGCTCTGGCTGGCCGGCGTGGCCAGCGGCATGCTGCTGGTGCTGGCGGTGGGCCTGTGGGGCACGCGCACCGCGGCCCGCGTACCGCCGCAGGCGATTCTGCAGACGCCGGACTGAGCCCCGGACCCGGGCCGGAGTGACGCCAGTCATGAAACCGAACGAAACGACCCCCGCCGATCCGCCACCGGACGACGCGGAACGACTCAGCGAACGGCTGCTCGAAGCCGTGGGCGAGCAGCGCCGTGGGCAGATGGCGCAGGCGCTGTCGCACCTGACCGAGGCGGGCGCACGCGAACGCAAACGCCCGGACGGGCGCGCAGCGGCCCTGCGCCTGCTCGAGATGGGCGCGGATGGCGATTCGGTGGTGGCGGCCGTGCTTGCGGACCCGCGGCTGCGCGACCGGTTGTCTCCCGAATACCTGACGCAGACCTATGGCGCCACCATGGCTTCGCTGGTGCGCAACATCCATTGGCTGAATACCTTCAAGGAATGTCGCGAGGAATTCGTCCAGCCGCCCGAGCAGGCCGAACATCTGCGGCGCATGCTGCTGGCGATGGTCGACGACGTGCGCGCCGTGCTGGTCAAGCTGGCCTATCGTGTCGAGCGTCTGCACCTGCTGGCCGAGGAATCCTACGAGACCCGTCGCTGCATCGCGCGCGAGACCCTGGATATCTACGCGCCGCTGGCCAACCGCCTCGGCCTCGGCCAGCTCAAGTGGGCGCTGGAGGATCTCGCGTTCCGTTACCTGGAGCCGCAGACCTACAAGCGCCTGGCCAAGTCGCTGGAGGAGACGCGCGATTCGCGCGAGCGCTACGTCAGCGCTTTCGTGGACGAGCTGCGCGCTGCGCTGCAGGCCGAGGGCATCGAGGCCGAGACCTACGGACGTCCCAAACACATCTACAGCATTTACAAGAAAATCAGTCGAAAAAATATTGATTTGAATGATCTTTATGATATCCGCGCGGTGCGGGTTCTGGTCGACCGCGTGTCTACCTGCTATGCCGTACTCGGCGTGGTGCATGGCCGCTGGACACATATTCCCAAGGAGTTCGACGACTACATCGCCAATCGCAAGGAGAACGGCTACCAGTCGCTGCATACCGCCGTGATCGGACCCGAGGGCAAGGTCGTCGAGGTGCAAATCCGCACGCACGAAATGCATGCGCTGGCGGAGCAGGGCGTGGCCGCGCACTGGCGCTACAAGGAAGGTGGCCGTCAGGACGAGGCGCTGGACAAGGCGGTGAACTCCCTGCGCAATCTGCTGGAACACCGCGACAACGACGAGGAACTGCTGGAGAGTTTCCATGCCGAGCTGTTCGGCGACCGCGTGTTCGTGCTCACGCCGCGCGGCGACGTGCTCGACCTGCCCAAGGGCGCCACGCCGCTGGACTTTGCCTACACGGTGCACTCCGAGGTCGGCCACCGCTGTCGCGGTGCCAAGGTTGACGGTCGCATCGTGCCGCTGAGCTATACCCTCAAGTCCGGCGAGCAGGTGGAAATCCTCACCGCCCGCGAACCCAATCCCAGCCGCGACTGGTACAACCCCAATACCGGTTACCTGTACAGCGCGCGCAACCGCGCCAAGGTGCGCCATTGGTTCGCTCAGCTCGATCGCGATCAGCATCTGGCTGACGGCCGGGCGATCCTGGAGCGCGAGGCGCAGCGCCTGGGTACGCCGGTGCCCGATCTGGAGGTGCTGGTGCGGCGCTTCCACGTACAGACGCCCGACGAGCTCCTGCTCGCCATCGGCCGCGGCGACGTACGCCCGGGCCAGATCGCCTCGGCACTGCAAGGGCCGCAGGCACCGGCCTCGCTGCCGGCCGACGGCGTGCGCAAGGCGCCGAGCCATGGCGGGCGGCCGGATCGGGATGCGATCCGCGTGCAGGGCGTCGGCAATCTGCTGACCCAGTTCGCGCAATGCTGCAAACCGGCGCCGGGCGACCCGGTGGTGGGCTACATCACCAAGGGCGAGGGTGTCACCATCCATCGCAGCGACTGTCCCAACGTGCTCAACATGCCGGACACGCAGCGCAAACGCCTGATCGAGGCCGACTGGGGCGAACGTCCTCACAGCTACCCGGTCGATATCCATATCGAGGCCTTCGACCGCCAGGGTCTGCTGCGCGACATTACCCAGACCCTGACCAACGAAAAGATCAATGTGCTCGCCGCCAACACGCGCACAAACCGCGACGATCAGTCCGTGATCATGGATCTGGAGGTGGAAATCGTGGACATCGCGCAGCTCAGCCGCATACTCGACAAACTGGGACAGCTGCCCAATGTCATCAGCGCGGAGCGCAAGCACTGAATTCTTTTTAAACAATGTCTTGCTGTCGAAATCTGATGTATTTTATCGCTTTCGGCGCGGCGTCCCGAAGCCGGGTTCGCCGCCGCCGATCGTCATCGCTATGGAGGAAGCCGCATGCCCTCAACGGAAATCGACGAGCTGCGCCTGCACTATCGCCTGGAGGGGCCGGTGGATGCTCCGGTACTGGTGCTGTCGAATTCGCTCGGCGCCGCATTGGAAATGTGGCAGCCGCAGATGGCGGCACTGAGCGAACGCTTTCGCGTGCTGCGCTACGACACCCGAGGCCATGGCCGCAGCAGCGTGCCGCCCGGCCCCTACAGCATCGAGCGACTGGGACACGACGTGCTGGGCCTGCTCGACGCGCTCGATATCGAACGGGCCCACTTCTGCGGCCTTTCCATGGGCGGCATGACGGGGATCTGGCTTGGCATCCATGCCGCCGAGCGTCTCGAACGCCTGGTGCTGTGCAACACCGCGGCCAGGCTCGGCGATGCCGACGGCTGGAACGCGCGTATCCGCGAGGTTGGCGAAGGCGGCATGAACGCGCTGGTAGGCGCCACCATGGAGCGCTGGTTCACAGCGGCCTTTCGCGCGCACGCGCGCGCCGAGTGCACGGCGATCCAGGCCATGTTCAACGCTACCGATCCGGCCGGTTACGCCGCCTGCTGCGCAGCTATCCGCGACATGGATCAGCGCGCCGGGCTGGGTCGTATCGGCACGCCGACGCTGCTGATCGGCGGCGAACAAGACCCCGTGACCCCGCCCGAATGCACGCACGAACTGGTGGCAGCCATACCCGGCGCGTCTCTCGCCATGCTCGATGCCGCGCACCTGTCGAACGTGGAGGCGGCGGCTGCCTTCACCCGGTCCGTGATCGAATTTCTGCACGCCTAGCACCCGGCAGGCGGCGCGGCCGCATCCCTGCAAACATCGAATCAGCCGATATACTCATCGAATCCGCAAATCGCGGATTCATTCACGGACGGGAGGGTTGCGTATGTCGCTGAAGGATTCGAATCGCCGCTTCGGCTGGCTGAGCATCACCAATCATTGGCTGACCGCGACGCTGGTGATCGTGATGCTGTTCGTCGGTTTCTATATGGCCGGTCTGCCGCGCGGGCCGGAAAAGCTGCAGATGATCGGCATGCACAAATCCATCGGCATCACTATCCTGGCGCTGGCGATCCTGCGGCTGTTCTGGCGGGCGCGCAATCCGATGCCCGACATGCTGGGCAATCCGCCGGCCTGGCGTCACCTTGCCGCCCGTACCGTGCAGTTTTCCCTGCTCGGGCTGATCCTGCTGATGCCCATCAGCGGCTGGATCATGTCCTCGGCGGGCGGGCATCCGGTCTCGTTCTTCGGCTTGTTCACGCTGCCGCCGCTGGTGGACAAGAGCAAGGCGCTCGGCGAGGCCTTTCACGAAATCCACGAGATCCTGGCCTTCGTCATCATCGCGCTGCTCGTGATCCACGTGCTCGCCGCGCTCAAGCATGCCTTTCTCGACCGCGATGCGACCCTGCTGCGCATGCTGGGGCGTCCCGGGCGCGACTGAGCGAGACGCCCGTCGCGAACGGGCCGCCACGCACGCCACGGACGGGCCGCTCCAGACAGGCGTCTATTCCACGACGATCCGTCCCTTCATGCCGGCCTCGCGGTGACCCGGCAGCAGACAGGCGTATTCGAATTCGCCCGGCTGGTCGAAGCGCCAGACCAAGCCGCCCCGTTGGCCGGCCTTGAGCCGGATCATGTTGGGCGCGATATGCGCCATCGTGGGCATCTTGCGCATCATCTCGGCATGCTGCGCGAGCCGGTCCGCGGGCCCGATGACCATCTCGTGCACCAGGCGTCCCTCGTTGCGCACGAAAAAGCGGATGGTTTCGCCCGTCTTGATGCGTAGCTCGGCGGGCGTAAAGCGCATGCTGTCGTGCATGTCGATATCGACGGTGCGGTCGACCCGCGCGGGGTCGCCGGGGCTGCCCGCCATGCCTTCATGCATGTCCGTGTTCCCGTGCATGCCGTTCATCCGCTCCATGCCGGGCTTGGCGTGTCCGGTCATCTGCACGTCGCTGCCGTGCATGGCTGCGGGCATCATCGGGGCTTGCGGTTCGCCGTTCGCCAGCGCGAGCGCCGGCAACAGCGCGGCAAGGCCGATCAGCGTGGTTATCTTCATGATGGTCTCCTTGAGCGGATGGGGCGGGTCCCAGAGGCGGTTCAGAACCAGAAATGGAGTCCGGCGACCCAGCGGGTTTCGCGCGCGGGCTCGCCGGCGGCGCGCGCGAAGTCGGCGGTTTCACCGAACTTGCCGGCCCATTCGACACCGACGTAGGGTGCGAACTGGCGCCCGAATTCGTGGCGCAGGCGCAGCCCGGCGCTGACGTCGGACAGACCGCTGCCGAGGCTGCGTGCCGCGTCGCGGCGGCCGTACAGATTCGCCTCCAGGCGAGGTTGCAGGATCAGCCGTTGGGTGATGCGCAGGTCGTATTCGGTGGCGGCGTGCAGCGCGGTGCGGCCCTCGCCGCCGACGTAGGCAGTGACTTCGGTCTCGAACCAGTAGGGCGCAAGCCCCTCGAAGCCGAACGCCAGCCAGGTGCGCGAGGGGTCGACGCCGCTGTCGTGACGCACGCCGAACTGACCGTTCCAGAAGGCGGATACCGCATGGCTCCAGAAGGCCTGGGTGGTGGCTTCCTGCAGCCTGCCGTTTGCGATGTGGCCCTCGGCCTTGATCACCAGGCGGTCGAAGTCGCGCCCGATCCAGGCCTGGGCGTCGTAGGCGGTGGCGTCGCCGTGAGACGCGAAGACGCGTTCCAGCCGATCCACGCGCACGGCGTGAAACCGTTTCTCGTCGGCAAGGTGCAGGCGTTGTCCGTCGGGCAGCGCGTAGGCGCCCGAGGCGAGGGTATAGCCGTCGGCGTAGGCGTGCGGGTCGCGTGCATCGGCCGGCGCGCCGCCGCCCGCAGAGGCAGGGGTGGCACCGTGATTCATGGTCGGCGCTGTGGCGTGTCCCATGCTGGCATGGTCCATGCCAGCGTGATCGCCCGACATGGTGCCGTGGGACGGCTTGGCGTCGGTCTGACCGGCAGGGGCGCCGTGCATCATGCCATCGTGCTGCATGGGCGGTACGGCGGCGTCCGCCGCGGCCGTGTCCGCCTGTGCGGCCGTCGCGGCGAGCAGCGCGGCGACGCTCAGGTTCAGGATGGCGGTGCGGGGCAGGTTCATCGTCGTTCTCCTTTTGGCGGCGCCGGCATTCAGGCGACCACGACCTCGCGGAACATGCCCGCATCCATGTGAAACATCAGGTGGCAATGCCAGGCCCAGCGGCCGCGCGCGTCGGCGGTGACCAGGAAGCTGATGCGTTGGGCGGGCTGTACCGCGATGGTGTGCAGCCGCGCCTGGAATTCGCCGGCCGGCGATTCGAGTTCGCTCCACATGCCGTGCAGGTGCATGGGGTGGGTCATCATGGTGTCGTTGTGCAGGATCACGCGCAGGCGTTCGCCGTAGCGAAAGTGCACCGGCGTGGAATCGCCGAAGGGCAGGCCGTCGAAGGCCCAGGTGTAGCGCTCCATGTTGCCGGTCAGGTGCAGCTCGATCTCGCGCTCGGGACCCCGCGGGTCGAGCGGCCCGCCCAGAGTATGCAGATCGGCCAGGGTGAGGCTGCGGCGGCCGTTGCCGCGCAGGCCCACGCCGGGATCGTCCAGGTTTGTGCGCGGCATGTCGACGCGCATGTCGGTACCGGGACCGTATTCGGTGCGCGCGTGGCGTACGGGGGGGCTGCCGCCGGCGGCCGGCATGGCCATGCCGTGCGCGCCGTGCGCCATCGGCTGTCCGCCCGGGTTCATGCCGCCGTGGTTCATGTCGCTGTGGCCGGCCGCGGCGTGCGCCATGCCGCCCATCGCGCCCATCATGTCCGCCATGGTGAGCTGCTCGATAGGGTCGAGCGCGGGCACCGGCGCATTCAGCCCCTCGCGCACCGCGAGGGTGCCGCGCGCATAGCCGCTGCGGTCCATGGGTTGCGCGAAGATCGTGTAGGCCTCGTCGTGCGGGGCCACGATCACGTCGTAGGTCTCGCCGGGGCCGAAGCGGAACTCGTCGACCGTCACCGGTTCGACGTCGACGCCGTCGGCCTGCATCACGGTGAGCTTGAGCCCGGGGATGCGCACGTCGTAGAAGCTGTTGGCCGCGCCGTTGACGAAGCGCAGGCGCACGCGCTCGCCGGGGCGGAACAGCCCGGTCCAGTTGCCGGCCGGCGTGGTGCCGTTCATCAGGTAGGTGAGGGTGGCGCCCGACACGTCCGCGAGGTCGGTTGGGCTCATGCGCATCCGGTTCCACATGCGCCGCTTGTCGAAGGCGGCAGCGACCCCCTCGTGCGCGGCGTCGCGGAAGAAATCCATCGCCGTGGGCTGGTGGTAGTTGTAATAGGCGCTGTGCGACTTGAGCTTGGCGAAGACGCGCATGGGATCCTCGTCGGTCCAGTCGGACAGGGCGATCACGTGCTCGCGGTCGGCGCGGATGGTCTCGCCGCCGGCCGGATCGATGACGATGGCACCGTACATCCCGGTCTGCTCCTGCATGCCACTGTGCGAGTGGTACCAGTAGGTGCCGCTCTGGCCGACCTTGAAGCGGTAGACGAAGGTTTCGCCGGGTGGGATGCCAGGGAAGCTGATGCCGGGCACGCCATCCATCCGGTAGGGCAGAATGATGCCGTGCCAGTGGATGGAGGTGGCCTCGCGCAGACGGTTGGTCACGCGCAGGGTCACGGTATCGCCCTCGCGCCAGTGCAGAGTCGGCGCCGGGATCGAGCCGTTGATGGTGGTGGCGATGCGCGGCTGGCCGGTGAAGTTGACGGCGGACTCGGCGATCACGAGATCGAACTCGGTGCCGTGCAGCCCCGGTGCGCCGGTTGCGGCCGTGCGGCCTACGCTGCTTGCGGCGGCCGCGAGCGAGGGGGCGAGGCCGAGCATCACGCCGCCGGCTGCGAGGCCTTGGACGAAGCGTCGGCGGCGAAGATCGGGGCCGGTCGGGACTCGGGTCATGTCGTCTGCTCCTCCCTGCTGATGTCGGGCGCCCGGACGGGACGTTGCGGACCAGCCTAGGGGGCGGCCGCTGTCCCTCGCATGACCGCTTCATTACATTGATGTCATGATGGGCGCGCGGTCTGGCGGCGCGTTAAGCTGTGGCCGGTCGCGCGTGCGCGAGGGATGGCGAAGGCATGAAGCTACTGGTGGTCGAGGACGAGGAAAAGACAGGCGAATACCTGCGCCAGGGGCTCGCCGAGGCGGGATTCATGGTCGACCTGGCGCGCAATGGTCTCGACGGCCACCATCTCGCGGTGACCGGCGACTACGACCTCGTGGTGCTCGACGTGATGCTGCCCGACGTCGACGGCTGGCGCATCCTGCGCGCCCTGCGCGAGGCCGGCAGGCAGGTGCCGGTGCTGTTCCTCACCGCGCGCGACAGCGTGGAGGACCGGGTCAAGGGCCTCGAACTCGGTGCGGACGACTATTTGGTCAAGCCCTTCGCTTTTTCCGAACTGCTCGCGCGCGTGCGCACCCTGCTGCGCCGGGGCGCCGCGCCGGCCGTCGCCGACCGCCTTGAGGTGGGCGATCTCGTGCTCGACCTGCCGCGCCGCCGTGCCAGCCGTGGTGGCGCGCGCATCCACCTGACCAACAAGGAATTCGCGCTGCTGGAGCTGCTGGTGCGTCGGCAGGGCGAGGTGCTGCCGCGCTCGCTGATCGCCTCGCAGGTCTGGGACATGAATTTCGACAGCGACACCAACGTGATCGACGTCGCGATCCGCCGCCTGCGCGCCAAGGTGGACGAGGGCTTCGAGCCCAGGCTGATCCATACGGTGCGCGGCATGGGCTACGTGCTCGACCTGCCGGACGCCGAATGAGCCGCCGCCCAGTCTCGCTTGCGCTGCGGGTGACGGTCCGCGTGGGGCTGGCCACCTGCCTGCTGTTTCTCGGCTTCGGCTGGGTCATCGAACGCTCGATCGAACACCATTTCGCCGAGCAGGACGCCGGGGTGCTTGCCGGCGTGGCGCGCGCGGTCGTGACCGCGCTCGACACGCGCCCGGCGCAAGTGCCGTTGCACGAGGTCCTGGCGCGCGCCGTCTCCGCCGAGAAGCGCGTGTTCGTCAGCGTGACCGGCGCCGACGGCGGCCGGTTGTACGCCTCGCCCGGCCCCGACCTCGCGCCGCTGTTGGCGACGGGCAGCCCCGCCGCGCGGATCGCTGCCGGCGACGTGCGTGTCTGGCGCGCGGAAGGCAGCCGTTTCCGCGGCGCGCTGCTGCGAATCGACGCCGGTCTTCCCGGTCACTTGCGGCCGGTCACCGTCGCGGTGGCGATGTCGACCGATTTTCACCAGCATTTCCTCGACTGGTTCCGCCATACGCTCTGGCTGACCACCGCCTTCGCCTGCCTGCTGGCCATCGCCGCCGCCTGGTTCGCGGTGCAGCGCGGACATGCGCCGCTGCGCGACGTCAGCGCGCGCATCCGCGGCATCACCTCGGCGCGGCTCGATACGCGCCTGGCGCCCGAGGCGGTGCCGGTCGAACTGGCCGAGCTGGCGACCTCGTTCAACGACATGCTAGAACGCATCGAGGACAGCTTTCGCCGCCTGTCGGCCGTGTCCGCCGACATCGCCCACGAACTGCGCACGCCGGTGACCAATCTCGCGACGCAGACCCAGGTCGCGCTCGGCCGCGCGCGCGACGCCGAGGCCTATCGCGAGATCCTCTATTCCAATCTCGAGGAGTACGAACGCCTGAGCAAGATGATCGCCGACATGTTGTTCCTCGCGCAGGCCGACAACCGCCGGCTGCGCCTCGAACGCGACGCCGTCGATCTCGTGGCGGAGAGCCAGGCGCTGTTCGAGTTCTTCGAGGCCTGGGCCGAGGACCGCGGCGTCGCGCTGCAACTGCGGGGAGACGCGCCCAGCGTGCAGGGCGACCGCCTGATGTTGCGCCGTGCGTTGAGCAATCTGCTGAGCAACGCCATTCGACACGCACCGGCCGGCTCGTCGGTGAGCGTGCGCCTGTCGTCCGAGCCGGACGCGGTCGAGATCGCGGTCGAGAACCCGGGCGACATCGACCCGACTCATCTGCCGCGACTTTTCGAGCGCTTCTACCGCGCCGATCCTGCGCGCCGGCATACGGGCGAGGGTGCTGGCCTCGGGCTTGCCATCGTCAAATCCATCGCCGAGGCGCATGGCGGTTCGGTGAGCGTAGAATCGGCGGGCGGTCTCACGCGCTTCGTCATCCGCCTGTCGTTGACGAAGACTGCCTGACAAGATTTGCGCGCGACGCCTGCGCGTCGGGCGGGCGCGCCCGGATACCAGGGCGCTTGAAGCGCAGCGAGGACAGCGATCCGAATGCAGTGCGCGATCTGAACCGTCGGTATCAATCGCACATCTAGGGCGGAGAGGCGCCGAGTCCACGAGGGCAAGCCAAAGGCCAAATTGAAGATCAGAAGGCCGGGCATGGTTTCATCCCCTACGACCAAGTACGCACGCTGAGGTGCAAATGCAGGCAATTGGGGACACTCGTGCTGTCCCAGAGGGGTGTCCTGGACAAAAAAAGACCACCATGGTTAGGTGGTCTTTTTTTTTTATAACAGGCAGATTTATAAGCCTTTATTTGGTGGGCGGTACTAGGATCGAACTAGTGACCCCTGCCGTGTGAAGGGCTAATTAAAGTCTTATAACTCAATGATTGTTAAGTGATTAGTGGTGTTATAATAGGGCCTCGTGGACAGCTTGTGGACAGTGAGGCCCCCGCAAAATGGCAACGATCACGCAACTTCATTCGGGCCGGTGGCAAGCGAAAATCCGGCGTCAGGGCTACCCATCACGAGGAAAAACCTTCCTCCGGCGCGAGGATGCTGCCGCATGGGCAAGGGCGCAGGAATCGGAGATGGATCGCGGCGTGTGGCGCGACCGCTCCAGCGCGGAAACTACTACCCTATACGCTTTGCTGGATCGCTACCGCTTGGACGTGGTGCCGTCACAGAAAGGCGCTGAAACCGCCGCGCTGCGTGTTCGCACCCTAATGGGCGATCCCATAGCCCAATACCGTCTAGCGGCCCTCTCACCGCTCGTGTTGGCCGAATGGCGGGATCGTCGGCTTGCTGCCGGTGCCAAGGGCTCCACGGTCAACCGCGAGTTGAACATCGTATCCGCCGTTCTCAACTGGGCGCGGCGCGAACTGATGATTGAGGTCGAAAACTCCGTATCCGGCATCCGCAGGCCGAAAGACCCGCCTGCGCGTAATCGTCGGCTGGAGGTTGATGAGGAATCGCGCTTGCTGACGGCTCTGGGCGACCATAGCGCCGAGGGCGAGCGCGAGGACGGCAAGAAGTACCGACGAGGCACGAAAAACCCGTATATGCGCCCGCTTGTGATGCTGGCCCTTGAAACCGCCATGCGGCGGGGTGAACTGCTGGGGCTGACGTGGCCGAATGTCGATCTGCGCCGCCGTGTGGCTCACCTGCCGGATACGAAGAACGGTGAGGCGCGTGACGTGCCACTGTCGAGCCGGGCCGTGGCTGTGCTCGAAGACTTGAAGGCCAAGCGCGATGAACAGCAGAAGGCGACGAAGGTGACTGCGCTGCGCCGTCAGAAACCCGCTATGGATGACCGAGTATTTCCGGTGACGCCCAACGCGCTCAAGCTCTCATGGGTGAGGGCAACCAAGAGGGCGGGGCTGGATGATCTGCATTTCCATGATCTACGCCACGAGGCAACCAGTCGGCTCGCAGAGAAGGTGCCGAACTTGATCGAGCTTGCGGCGATCACTGGCCACAAGGACTTACGGATGCTCAAACGCTACTATCATCCACGGGCTGAGGATTTGGCGGCAAAGCTGGGGTAAGTTAGTAATGGGGTACGCATGACCTGCGGGAATAGCGTTATGAGGTATCCCTTGTTAGATGGGGAAATGGCAAAAGGGACAGTCGGCAGGACTGCATAATTCTTGGAAGCTAAGCAGGAGAATTTATGATGAGTACTGATCCATCCACCATACCCCCTGATATGATCCCCGCCCAAGGGAGCGCATTAACCATGGGCTTAGAGATTCCTTCGCTCAAGTCGCTCTACATAGAAATGTACTTCAAGGATGTCCTCCTGAGCAGCGGTACGGCATTTCTTGTCGCAAATGATCAATCTTCGCACTGTGCATTGATTACAAACCGCCATAACGTCACAGGTCGGCACCAAGAAACCGGCGAGTGTCTGGATAAAAAACACGGCGCCATTCCAGACACTATCCGCATCTACTTCCACAAACCCCCTCTGGAACGCGGAGAGTGGCACTGCGTCAGCCTGCCTCTATATAAGGAAGACGATTCGCCATGGTGGATTGAACATCCGAGGCTAGGTGCATCGGCCGATGTGGTTGCACTAAATTTAAAATGGGGAAGTGATGTCCAAAAATTACCCTATTACCTAAAGACTGACCTTGACCGCCAGAAGTTGGTAGTAAGGCCCGCAGAGCCAATTAGCGTAATAGGATTTCCCTTTGGGTTGTCTTCCACTGGACACTTTCCTATATGGGCCACCGGGTTTATGGCTCAGGAACTTGGTATCGTGACGCCAGACAACCAAACCTTTCTCATTGACTGTCGCACTCGGCAAGGTCAATCGGGTTCCCCTGTGATTGCCTATAGAACCAACGTATTTACTTATCTAAACGACAATGGACGGATTTCGACCACAATGGCAGCAGGGGTGGCTAAGTGGGAATTCCTCGGAATCTACTCAGGTAGAGTAAATTCTGAGTCAGACCTTGGCCGTGTCTGGCACGTTAGCGCGATAGAAGAGGTGCTAGCCGCAGCCGAAACTGCTATGCCAGCGCCCGCAAACCCCATCTAAATCAGCTCGGCTGTGGGGAAAGGCGAAGCGAGGGTGGGTGATTGGCTCAAGCCGCATCCTTCACTCGCAGTTCGACATGCATCCCGGCAGCCGCCGCCATGTTCACCAGTGCATCAAGGCCAAACAGATTGATCTTGCCGCGCATCAAGTCGGACACGCGTGGTTGGGTCACGCCAAACAGCTTGGCGGCCTGCGCCTGACTCAGCCCGGCAGCCTCAATATGCTTTTTCAGCGCCATCATGAGCGCCGAGCGCAGCTTCATGTTCTCGGCGGCCTCGGGGGTGTCCTCAATGGCGTCCCACACGCTTGCATATCGTTCGTTGCTCATCGTCCTAGCTCCTTCAATAAATCCCGGTAGCGCTGCCCAGCCAACTCCAAGTCACTCTTGGCCGTCTTCTGCGTCTTCTTCTGGAAGCAGTGCAGGACGTAGACGGCCTCGGCCAGCTTGGCGACGTAGATCACGCGGAACGCGCCCGTGGCGTCGCGGACACGGATTTCCCGAACACCCTTCCCAACGGTCGGCATAGGTTTCCAGTCGTCGGGGTCACGCCCGTTCTGCACTTGGTCGATTTGATGGCCGGCCTCTCGGCGGGCGTCTGACGGGAAAGCACGCAGATCGTCCAACGCGCTGCCCCTGAACTCGACTAGCTTCGGTGTCTTCACAAACCGATTATACAAAATCTTGTATGGCCCGCAAGCTGAGTGAAGCAGGCGGCCCGGAGGGCGGTTTCGGAGACGCGAAGCGGCGACGGGCGAGACCCGGAGGGGCGAGTTGGCCGAGCGGAGCGAGGTTTAGGCTGCGGAGCAGGCACCAAGGCATCCGGAGGATGCGTTGGTGCGTCTCTTAGAATCGACGTAGGAGATTCGGGAATTTCTATACGTTCACTGAAAGTGAACGGAGTTCTTGTTGAGTGTTGTCTGAATACTTGTTAAATAATTGTTGACATCGGTAAAAGTGTTTGTTGTGATGATGTTGTAGTAGTACCGATTTAATACCGAATAAGTACCTGATCAAGGTTGTTTCGTTGTTGATCTGAGTCATCGGAGGTGGCTTATGGAACCGAAGAACAAAACTGTCCGCGTTGCCGCTCGATTGGACGCGATTAACGATGCCCGCCGCCAAGGGCTGACGTGGGGCGAGATCGCTGAGCAGGGTTCTTGGGCGTGGGGAAATATGAGCCCCGCGTCCCTGCAAACGACAATAGGTCGGGCTCGGCGAGCGGTCGCAAAAGGGCTGTACGCCCCGCCACCACGACCACTAATCGACCCACGACTTGGCGACGCGACGCCGCCACCTGACGGTCGTCTTAACTGAGGGGTACGACAATGGAGCCCAAGGCCAAGACTGCGAAATTAGCGGCTTATCTTGACGCCATCGACGGCGCTCGACGTATCGGCTGCACGTGGGGCCAGATTGCCGAGGTACTTGCTCCGGTGGTCGAGTGTGGCGACGGCAACCCTGAGCGCCTGCGCCGTCTGGTGGTCAACGCCCGCAAGGCGGTTGAGAAGGGGCGCTTGGCACCCGTGCAGCGCCCGCTCCCCGGCGAGCAGCAGACAGCGGCCACGTCGGGCCGGGTCGTTCCTGCGGTTCCTGCGGCCACGCAGGGCCGCCCAGCGCCCGCCGCCACGCAGGCCCGGCCTGCGGCAGCGCCAACCCCGGTCAAGCAGGCGAATGCGAAGTTCGAGGGCAGCGTGCCGCCGAGCTGGCGGGAGGACTACAAACCACCGCCGGTAATGCCGCCGCAGAAGGTTGTGACCTTGGGGCATAAGTTGACCGAGCCGCCGCCTCCGCCTGACCTCGATGACGACGACTAAAAAAAGCCCGGATAGACCGGGCCTTTCTCGTTTCACATGGATTGGACGCCACAAAGGCACAAGCTTGCGCTGGTTACCATATTTATATGGAGGCCATTAAAGGCGTCCTTTCACTAAACCCAATCCATATGGAGCAACTAAAAATGAACAAGCCCGTTTTGACCATAAAGCCATCTGCCGAGCCTGTAACTGTCGGCGCATTTCAACGCGCAATCAACACTGACCACATAAAGCTTGTGTTGATCCACCCCAAGCCCGGCACTTCGGACTACTACGCATCAGTCGTTAGCCCAGACGATACAGTCAGCGAGCTATGGACCGAGAATAATACGCTCAAGCAAGAGCCAAGCATTGACGATTATGTTTCGTTTCTTGTCCGTCAATGTGGGTATCGGGGAGACGTTGTAATCCGAGGCTCTTCTTCTCGATTTGCCATAGGAAGGGTTGAGAACACCTAGCTACCATCCGGCTGGGGGCTGTTGGGTTCTAGCCGTCAGAGTAGGGTGGTGGTTTTGGACTCGTCGATTCAAATCCAACTCCAACAGGGGCGGGGAAAAAAGCGCGGGGTTCTGGCTGGCCGCCTGCGGCGGATACGAGAAAACGTATTGTCTGGATCGAGTACAAACCATCCGCTTTTTTCCCCGCCCCATGTCTTTGCTTTGGGTTTGGTTTGTTCGTTGGGGAACGCCCCAATTGGGCGTTTCCCCTTAACGCCCTTAGAGGGCTTAAATAACTTAAGAGATGGGGGGCTGGATGTCCGCGTATGGGGGGGTGGATGTCCGCCGATGGGGGGCTGAGTGTCCGGGGATGGGGGGTTGGGTGTCCGCCCCGACCCTTCTCGCGCCCTTTTTATCAACCTCGACACCTAACTGCCTGACCTGATCTGCGTGGTCCAACAGCTCACGTATCCGACGCCTTCGTACCCGCTGTGCCGTTTCAGTCGTGCTGTCTGACTCGCTGTCGCCCACAACGGTGCGATAGATCACGTCCATCCACCACGTCTTTCCGGGTTTATGCGACCTCATGAACCGTACGACCTGGGCTGTGAAGCTGGGCAGCTTGGCGAGCAAGACAAGCTCTTCACTCGCCCAAATCAGGGGTGCTGTTGCCGATTTGAGGAATTCGACATATTCGGGTGTGAATGTCACGACGTAGATCGGGTGTCCTCGCGCGTCAGTAACGCGCGAGGACTCTCCATGCAGTGATACTAGGCCAGTGGTCCAGTACGAGCCGTCCGGGCGCACCACGTGGACGCTGGCGCGGCGCAGGTCGTCTATCCTGTCCTCTAACCACGCCCTGTCTTTCACTCCGGCTTGAGCGATACCCATCCGGGCCAGAACCGCGCGTCGGCCACAAATTACCGACACGCCACCGTCACCCATCGGCACTTGCTCGAACCCACCAAAAAACAGCGCATCTAGGATTTGTCGGTGAACGGCATTGATCTGACCGCTGACCGTTATCTGAGCCCATTTGGTGCGGGTCGTCCGCTCCTGCTGCTCTGCGACACGCCGTCCTGTTTCGGGGTCAGTGACCAGTTTTGTTCGTCCTAGTTGGGTCATGGCCCCGCGTACTTCCAGCTCGTGACACATCAGCCGGGTCTTCTTAGTAGAGGTCGTCAACGGTCGCCCCTCCATTGCTTGCGCGTTCGTACCGCATTGCGATTCGATCTATCTCACTGAGATGGCTTGGGGTATCTCCATGCATGAGAATGCCGCCCTCGGTTCGCTGTAGCCACGTCGGCTGCGGCTGCTGGCCGTAATTGATCTTATCGACTGCAAGCCGGACCCATCCCGGCCTCATCTCGTCAGGGACGCCCTGATTTGCCGCCTCAGTGGCGTTCATCGGTCTTAGGCTGGCCTGCCACCGTGCGGCTGTCGTGATCGCTCCTGCGCCGGATGCAGCGGCCCAATCCTCGCCGTCGCCTGCACCACCCTTGCGCGTGTGATGCAACAGGATGAACGTTGCCCCGGTCAATCTGGCGATCTGCTGCACGATGCGCATGAATCGCGTCATTGCACCGTTGTTGTTTTCGTCTGCGTCGTGCAAGAACCTGAGCGGATCAAGGATCACAAGGCGCTGGTCCTTGGCTATCTCAAGCAGATCGTCATACCACATCCCAAGTACGGCATTGCCGTTCTCCATTTGCATTAGCCGAAGGTCATACCCTCGACCGCTCAGGATGGTCATGCGCTCGTCGATTTCATCGTCTTCGTCCTCTGTGATGCCCTCGGCTTCCCGCAGGAAGTGCATACGCTCTTGAAGAACGTCCACGCCATCCTCGGCCATCACAACCGTCACTTTCCCGGTAGCGGCTGGCTTCCAGACACCAGCTATAGACCGCCCAGACGCGACGGCCAGAGCGATTGACAACGAGAGCATGGATTTGCCGACCGCGCCTTGTCCCACGATCAGCCCGACGCTCTGGACCAACAGCCCCGGCAGCACGAAATCCAGTGCCGGGCGCTGCCGGGCCATGCGGAGAGTCACGCGGGGCATGCTCGGCTTCGGTTTAGGCTTGTTGGTCATGCCGTCCAAACTGGGGTCGTCTGTGCCTTTGATGTCGAGAAAGCCCATCACGCACCTCCTACTCGGAATGCGTCGTTATCGAGTGCTTGCACGAATGCAGCCCAGTCCGCAGATCGGACCATCATCCGTCCGTTTATCTGGTGAACCGGCACAGGGAATTTCCCCGCGTGAGCGCGCTTGTATGCGGTTGGTCGCGGCATTGAGAGCGCTTTGTACGCTTGTGCAAAAGGCATAAGCAGCTTGTCAGTGTTCATGTTCTTAGTCCCGCTCGGTTGATCTCTCCCTTGGCGCATTTGTCTCACGGTTAACTGGTGCCGTCAAACATCAATAGTTAATAAAAACATGTGCTTGCAACACATTCAGTCAATAGTTTCGAGATGCGTGCTTCGTTACCAGACAAGGAAGTTTGTGTGCGGACGGGTGACAGAAACATGGCTGACGTGAGGCGGCGATCAGCCGATGAGCGGTCGCTAGATCGCCTGTGCGACAGAGGCTCGGGGTAACGCTTAGATCAGGCCGCTTGCACACGGTAGCGGTGGGGTGAGGGTTATGAGTTATGAGTTATGGGTATCCATAACTCACGGACATGCAGAGGGGAACTAATGGGTACGGAATAGCCCATGCGGACAATCCATGGACAGAGACAGACGGGTACTAGCGGGAATCCATGGACACTACGTGGACAGTGAATTGTCCACGAGAGGGTATTTTGCACAAAAAAAGACCACCCTTACGGAATGGTCTTCTTTCGCAATCCATTGTATTACAAGGATTAATTTGGTGGGCGGTACTAGGATCGAACTAGTGACCCCTGCCGTGTGAAGGCAGTGCTCTACCGCTGAGCTAACCGCCCGAATGGAGGCGGAATAATACTGATGCATGCGAGATCAGTCAATCGCGCGTCCGCGCATTTACTCAGGGCGTGTCGGGAGGCTGACTCGGGCTTCGAAGCCACCTGTGGGCAGATTGGCAAGTGCGAGGTGTCCGCCGTGGTTCCGGGCGATGCGTTCGACGATGGCAAGCCCGAGGCCGATTCCGCCGCTGGCCGAGCCATGTACGAAGGCGTGCGGCAATTCTTTGAGAATACGTGAATCGATGCCGGGCCCGTGGTCGCGCACGGTCAGTACCGCATGTCCGTTCTCAAGCCGGGTCGATATTTCGATGGGGGGGGCGCCGTGGTTGAGGGCATTGTCGATCAGATTGCGGATCAGGCGGGCGATGCCGACCGGTTGCATCGGGAAGATATGTGCACCAAGCCCCGGATCGAACCGGATCGCCTGCGAGCCGCTGCGTTCGATGGCGGCCTCCACCATGGGGTCCAATGCGGTCATGCTCGGCGGTTCTTCTCGACCGTCTCTTGCATAGCCGATGAACTGATCGATGATGGCATCCATCTCACGTACATTGGCGACTATTTCGTCGCGAGTGTCGGCGGCTGCGCCAGGCAGAAATTCGCTGGCTAGGCGAATACGGGTGAGCGGGGTGCGAAGGTCGTGGGATACGCCGACGAGTACGAGTTCGCGTTCGCGGATCAGCGATTCGATATCCGTGAGCAAATGATTGAAGCGCACGGCAAGTTGCCGGATGTCGCGGGGTCCTCGTTCGGTGACGGGTTCCGGCAGGCGACCCTCGCGCAAGCGCGCGACCGCATCGACCAGCGTGCTCAGGGGGCGGTTGATCTGCCGGGCGGCAAGGAACCCGCCCAGCAGGGAGAGCAGCAGCAGCGTTGCCAGCTTGAAATACGGCAGGGGCACGGGACTGCCTTGTTTGACAGGCAAGCCTAGCGTGACCGGGTGGCTGCCGGCCCAGCTTAGCCAGAGCATGTGGGCGGCATGATCGACGCGTATCGCTGCAGTGTCGCCGAGGCGTTCCTGAAGGCGTGCCTGCACTTGGCGTAAAAAGCGGTGTTTGGGCGGATGGCCCTGCGCGGGCGCCTGCTCGGTGGTGACGAGCGCTATATGACGTTGTTCGAACTGGCGTTGCAGCGTGGGGTAGGCGGAAGGTGGGACGGCCGATGCGAGGATCAGGGTTTGTGCCCACAGGTCGGCCAGGCGCTGGCTGCGCGGACCGTATTCGTATGCATGCAGAAAACCGTAGAGCGCCCCTTGTCCGAGCAGCAGCAAGCCGGCAATCAACAGCACCATGCGTGTGAACAGCGTATCGGGCCAGAATCGGAGCGTCGTTGAGGATTTCATGTGGGCGGTGTCCCGGGTGACGTTTCGGAGGCATGGTCGCCGGGGCTGGGGGAAAACGCATATCCGAGGCCCCAGACGGTCTGCAGATACCGCGGTCGACGCGGATTGTCCTCGATAAGCCTGCGCAGTCTGGAGATTTGTGCGTCGATACTGCGTTCGCTGGCATCGCTACCGCCCGTCAGGAGTACCTGGAGGTGTTCCCGGGACAGGGTCTGATAAGGGTGGGAGGCAAGCGCATGCAGCAGGGCGAATTCACCGCTGGTGAGGTCGATGGTTTCACCGGCGCGATAGAGACGGCGTTCTCCCAGATCGAGACGGAAAGGGCCGAAGCGGATTTCTCCAGGGGCGGGCGTGGCGCTGGGCGTCTCGCCATCGCTACGCCGCAGCACGGCACGGATGCGAGCTACCAGTTCTCGCGGTTCGAAGGGTTTGGAAAGATAATCGTCGGCACCGAGCTCAAGGCCCAGTACCTTGTCCGGCAGCTCGCCGCGTGCCGTGAGCATGATGATGGGGAGCGTGGGACTCGTTTGGCGCAATCGGCGACAGACCGAAAGCCCGTCTTCCTCGGGCATCAGGACATCGAGCAGCAGCAGGTCGAAATGTTCCCGTTGCAGCAGCCTGTCCATGTGTGCGGCATCGCCGACCGCGCGGGCATCGAAGCCCTGTTCTTCAAGGTAACGCTGCAGCATGTTGCGCAGCCGAGGGTCGTCGTCGACGATCAGAAGCTTGGGCATGGATGCATGTTCCTCGGAAAGGCCGTCACCGGCGAAGCCGGCGACGGCCGTGATGCCTGCTGGTACGATCAACCCATCATGGGGCGGTGCATGCCTTTGAACCGCTCCATTTTGCGATGCTCGAAGCGCTTTGCCCACTCGGTTGCCTGCTTCCATTGTTCAGGGGTGAGTACGCGCTTGAGCAGGGTGATCTGCTCGATGCGCATCGACAGCAGTTTGGCGCGCCCCTGGTCGATGCGGGCGGCGATGGCATCCATGGAGACCTTGTCCTGTCCTTCAAGCGCGGCCTGCCGGAGCTTCATGAAATTCTGCCGCAGCGCGCGGCGGGTTTCGACGGACGTTTTGAGGTGCTGGTTGCGCCAGACGGCAATCTCGCTGGCCTGTTTGTCGGTCAGCTTGAGTGCATAGGCGTGACGTTGGACCATCGCCAGCAGCGGCAGACCGCCGCCCATGCGATGATGCATGCCATAGGCTGGCCGGCAACCTTGGCCCGCATGGTGGCCGGGCCAGGGCGGCCCCTGCATGTGCCCCTGCAGCGGGGCCTCCGCGAATGCGGCTCCGGAGAGCAGCAATCCGGCCAGGCCGAGGGATAACGCGTTGCGTTTCAATGATCTGTGCATGGCTGACTCCTTGAGATGTCGGGTTGACGACGCAGTCTCGTCGGTGGTCAACATAGCGCGATGCGCGGCGCGCGACAGATTGTGGATGTTGAAAATTGTGAGCGACGGCCGTGGTGGCAACAATTCACAACAATTAATTGGTGGGAGAGGCCGCGACGCGGTTTAAAGTACGCATCCATGAAGAACGGACGCGCAGATCGGAGTCGGTGGGCAGGGGGGCTTGGCATGGTGATATGCCTTGGGCTGATCCTGCCATGGTCGATTGCCTGGGCGGCCGATCCCCTGGGCGCGTATGACGGGCTCGGTCATGGCGCGGGTCGGCTGCTGTCGGTACCTGAAGCGCTCCCGCCGCCCACGCCGACGATGGCATCGCTGCCGCCCGGCTGGGAAAATCAGGCGCTGAGTCTGGCCCAGATCAGCTGGCTGGCACTGCGCAACAATCCACGCACCCATGCGGCCTGGGCTCAGCTGCAGGCGCAGGCCGCATTGCTGGGCCAGGCGCGCAGCGCCTGGTGGCCGACCCTGAGTCTGTCGGTGCCTTTGCAGCGGCGCCGTACGACATCGGCTGCCGGGTTTGCCTTGCCGCAGCAGGATACGGCATCGCCGAACTTCAGTTTGACGTTCCTGATCTGGGATTTCGGTCATCGCTCCGCGCTGATCGATCAAGCGCGCGCGGATGTGCGCGCCGCCGAGTTCGCCCAGAATGCCACGGTGCAGTCGGTGCTCTATGGCGTACAGCAGGCGTATTACGCCCTGTTGGGCCAACGCGCCCTGCTCGATGCCTATCGCGCGGCGCTGGAGCAGAGCCGTCAGGCCTTGACGGCCGCCGAAGCGCTGCACCGCGCCGGGCGCGCCACGGTGAGCGATCTCTATCAGGCTCGTGCGGCGCTGGCGCAGGCACAGGCCAATCTGTCCATGGCCGAGCAATCCCTGAACAGCGATGCAGGCACGCTCGCCAGCGCCGCCGGACTGCCGCTGAACATGCACCTCCATCTGGCCGCGCTGAATGTCGATGCGCCGCCGGCCATGATGCAGTCGGTGGCGTCGCTGATGCAGGCCGCGTTGGCTGCCAACCCCGGCCTGCGCAGCGCGCAGTATCAGGTGACGGCGGCGCATGCCGGTCTTTCGGCTGCCGAGCGCAGCGACCTGCCGACCGTCAGCTTGGGCGCGGATCAGGGCTGGCATGCCCAGAACGGTTTCGGGCCGAGCCAACAGTACAGCATCGGCATCACCTTGACCGTGCCGCTGTTCACGGGGTTCCAGCATACCTATCAGGTGGCCCAGGCGCGTGCCCAGCTGGCACAGGCTCGCGCATCGCTCGACGACACGATCAACGCGACCCGGTTGTCCGTCTGGCAGTCGTATTACGCCTTCCGCAGCGCCAGTCTGGCACTGCCCAGCGCGAAAGCGCAGGAAGCCAACGCCGCCAAGGCACTTGAGGCCGTGCAGGCGCAGTACCGTGTCGGCCTGGCAACGATGCAGGATTTGCTGAGCGCACAGAGCGCGCTCAGCAGCGCACGGGTGGCGGTCATCCGTGATGCGATCAACAGCTATCTGGCGCTTGCGGGTCTCAGCAGCGCGGTAGGCACCCTGTCGCCGCCCGATGGCGGCATGGGACGGCAGCCGTGATGAAAGCGAAGACGCCGCCGGCCATTTCCCGGGAGTCGATAAATGCTGCGTAAACTGGCATGGCACGTGCCTCTGATCGGCCTGGCGGTGATGCTGGCCGGGTGCGGCAAGGAGGAGGGACGCAGGCATGGCCCCATGGCCGGCATGGAGGTGCCGGTCCAGGTCACCAAGGTCACCACTCGCGATATGCCGGTGACGGTGACGAGCGTCGGCACCGTGCAAAGCCTGCATGCCGTGACCGTGCGCCCGCAGGTTACGGGAATGCTGAGCGCGGTCGAGGTACATTCCGGACAGCAGGTGCGTGCCGGAGAAGTGCTGTTCCGCCTGGATCAACGTCCTTTCCTGGCAGCGCTCCGACAGGCCGAGGCCAAGCTGCAGGGTGATCTTGCCAATGCGCGCTACACGGCCGATCAGGTCGTCGCGCTGCGTCCTCTGGTGGCCAAGGATTATGTGACCCGCCAGAGTTTCGAGCAGGCGCAAGCCGCCGCGCTGGCCGCTTCCGCGCAGGTGAAACAGGATCGCTACGCGGTCGAGACCGCGCGCATCCAGCTCGGCTATACCACGATTCGTTCGCCGATCGACGGTCGCCTCGGCGCGGTGGACATCAAGGCCGGGAATGTGGTGCAGGCGGATTCGACCATGTTGGCGACAATCAATCAGATGAATCCCGTTGAGGTCGACTTCAGCGTGCCACAGTCGCAGCTGCCGGCGGTACGCGAGGCGTTGGCCGCGAGTCGAGCGAACGACGTCGTACTTTATCGTGAAGACGATCAGGGCAAGCCGCTGGCGCAGGGGCGCCTGCGTTTTGTCGACAACGCGGTCGCATCCGGCACCGGCACCGTTGCGTTGCGTGCGCTGGCGGACAATGCCGACCTGAAGCTCTGGCCGGGGCAGTTCGTTGTCGCACGGCTCACATTGCGCACGTTGCCGCATGCCCTGGTCGTACCCGCGCGCAGCGTGCAGCAGGGACAGCGCGGGCCGTTCGTATATGTGGTGCGCAATGGCCATGCACAGATCCAGACGATCAAGCTCGAGTTCATCGCCGATGACTGGGCGGTCGTCGATGGCGGCCTCGCCGTTGGCGAAGACGTGGTCGATCCGGTGCCGGCACGGATGCGGCCCAACGCCCCGGTCCGCGTGCTGGACGGGCATGCAGGCGCCGGTCAGCCGATGGGTGAGCGCAAGAGGCTTGCAGGCGTCGATCGCCGCGCACACGGTGAACGTCCATGAACCTTGCCGGGCCGTTCATCCGTCGGCCGGTGATGACCACCGTGCTGACGCTGGCCGCGATTCTGATGGGCTTGCTGGCCTACCGCGGACTCCCGGTGGCCCTGCTGCCGAGCGTTTCATTCCCCACCATCATGGTATCGGCGAGCCTGCCGGGCGCCAGCGCCCAGACCATGGCTTCGGCCGTCGCCTCACCGCTCGAAAACCAGTTTTCGAGTATCCCGGGGCTGCTCTCGATGAGTTCGGAGAGTCGCAACGGCAACACGCGCATCACCCTGCAGTTCGATCTCAAGACCAATATCGACGCTGCCTCACAGGAAGTTCAGGCCGCGGTGGGGCAGGCCTCCCGGTTCCTGCCTCCGAATATGCCGCAGACGCCGCTGGTGCGTCAGGTAAACCCTGCGCAGAGTCCGATCATGTTCATCGGGCTGTCGGCGCCGAACATGCCGTTGTACAAGCTCGATGCCTATGCCGAACAACGCTTCGCGACGCAGCTTTCGGGCGTGCCCGGCGTCGCCCAGGTGCGGGTGTTCGGCGGCCAGACCTATGCCGTACGCATATACCTCAATCCCTACGCGCTGGCTGCGCGCAATCTTTCGCTGACCGGCGTCGAGTCGGCGATTGGCGCGCTTAACGTCAATCTGCCCCAGGGTACGCTGCAAGGGCGCGCGAGCAATTACGACCTCAATGTGGACGGTCAGCTCGACGATGCGGCCGCCTACAACCATATGGTCCTGGCCTACAGCAACGGTGCCCCGGTGCGTCTCGATCAGGTCGGTCGCGCCGAAAACAGTGTGGAGCAGAATCTTCAGGCGAGCTGGATCAACGGTGACCGCGGCATCGTGCTGGCGGTGGTGCGCGAGCCGGACAGCAATACCGTCGACGTGGCTGCACGGGTCCGCGAAATGCTGCCGAAGCTGCAGGCAGCACTGCCCGGCGGCGCCAGTGTGCACATCCTCTACGACAAATCGAAATACGTGAAGGCGGCGGTGGATGAGGTGCAGTTCACGCTACTGCTCGCCAGCGCGCTGGTGGCCTTCGTGATCTGGCTGTTCCTTGGCGATATGCGCCAGATGCTGGTGGCGGCGGTGGCGATCCCGATATCGCTGCTCGGTACCTTTGCAGTGCTGCAAGCGCTCGGTTACAGCCTCAACGTGCTCACATTGCTGGCGCTGACACTGTCGGTCGGTTTCGTCGTCGACGATGCGGTGGTGATGCTGGAAAATATTTCGCGCCATCGCGAGGCCGGTCTGTCACCCATGCGGGCGGCGCTGTTGGGGAGTCGCGAGATCGGCTTCACCGTGCTGTCGATGACCCTGTCGCTGGCCGCCGTGTTTCTGCCGCTGATATTCATGGGGGGGCTGCTCGGCCGCCTGTTCCTGGAATTCGGTGTGACCATCGCAGTCGTCATTCTGGTGTCAGGGGCGGTATCGCTGACGTTGACGCCGATGCTGCTTTCACGCATGCGCCTGCGCAAACGACTGGACGCGCAGGCGCCGAGTCGCTCTGCCTTTCAGCGTGGCTTTGCGACGTTGACGCGGCTGTACGGCGACAGCCTGGCCTGGTCGCTGCGCCATCGAGCCTGGGTGCTGGGGTTGGCCGGCCTAAGCCTGGTGGCCGCGTTCGTGCTGTTCATGATGGTGCAGAAGGCCTTCATCCCGAGCGGAGACTCTGGCATGGTCATCGCCAATCTGCGCTATCCGGAAGGCATTACTTTCGCCCAGCTTGCAAGGGAACAGCAGGCGGTGGCGAAGCGGATACAGGCCAATTCCGCGGTTGCCGTGGTCATGTCCAGCGCGGGGCAAAGCGGCGGTGGTTTCGGCGGCAGCAACGTCGGTCGCATCATCATCCATCTCAAGCCCGCCAGCGAGCGGGCCGATATCGATACCGTGATGATGCAACTGCGGCGTGAAATGACGCGCTTCCCGCTGGTCAGGGCCTTCTTCATCCAGCCGCCGGCGATCCAGCTTGGCGCGCTTTCCAGCAATGCCAACTACCAGTTCGTGCTGCAGGCCGGTAGCGAATCCGAGCTGGAACGCGCCGTACTCGACTTCGAGCCGGCGCTGCGTCGCGTGCCGGGCGTCATCGGCGTCAATTCGAGCCTCCAGCTGAAGAATCCGCAGATTCGCATACACATCCTGCGTGAACGCGCGGCGGCGCTGGGCGTAACCCCCCAGAGCATCGAAAAGACCCTTAACCTGGCTTATGGCGGCGCCACCGTTGGCACCATCTACGGTGCAGCGCAGCAATATCAGGTGATCACCCAGCTCGCGCCGGAATATCAGATCGACGCCTCGGCGCTGTCGGCGATCTATCTGCCCGGCAGCGCCGGCCAGCTTGTGCCCTTGCATGCGGTGGCGCGTCTGGGCTATGGCGTCGGGCCGCTGAGCGTCGAGCACTACGGCCAGATGCCATCGGCGACGGTATCGTTCAACCTGGAACCGGGCATCTCGCTCGGCGACGTGACGGGCAGGATTCAGGCGCTTGCCCGGCAAGTGCTGCCTGCGGGGGTAAGCGGCCAGTTCGCGGGCAGCGCGCAATCGTTTCAGGAATCGCTGGTGACGTTGCCGGTGCTGTTGCTGGTGACGATTCTGGTGATCTACGTGATCCTGGCCATCCTGTACGAGCACTTCGTGCACCCGTTGACCATCCTCACCGCGCTGCCCCTGGCCGGATTCGGCGCCTTGCTCTCGCTTTACGTCTTCCGCCAGCCACTCGATCTGTTCAGCTTCGTCGGGGTGATCATGCTGGTCGGGCTGGTGAAGAAAAACGGGATCATCATGATCGATTTCGCCATTGAGCGGCGGCGCGAGGGCGAGGATGCGTTGAGCGCTATCCACGATGCCTGTGTGGTCCGTTTCCGGCCGATCATGATGACGACGGCAGCAGCCATCCTCGGCACCCTGCCCATTGCGCTGGGCTTCGGTTCCGATGCGCGTGCGCACATGCCGCTGGGCATTGCCGTGGTCGGCGGGCTGGTGTTTTCACAGCTGCTGACCTTGTACGTGACCCCCGCGTTCTATGTGACGGCCGAGCGCTGGCTGGCCCGGCTGCGTGCCCCGCAACACGGCCAGCCGGGCGAGGCTCAATCCTGAGTCGCGGGCGCTTCCGGCTGCATGTCCAGCGGGTAGGTGGCGAATGCGCGATGTAGCGATTCGAGGTGTTTCACCAGTCGTTTGAGCAGGTTGTCCGAAATCGTATTGTCGCTGGCGTTGAGTGCCACGAAGGCCTGTTCCAGATTGGCGGATGCAGCCTTGAGCGGCGGCGAGATAAAGGGGTTGTCGAATGCGGCGGCGGATTTGCGCAGCGCGTCCAGGGCGGCGGCACGATTGGGTACCGCCAGGGCATGCTGCGCCCGAGTGAGATACTTGCGTGCGTGCTTGACCACCTTGCCGTCGCCGAGATCGTCCAGCGCATAGAAAAGATGGCTGAAGAACGGCTGGACCTGCTTGTTGTCCTCAAAATGCATTTTCGCGCGCATCGCCCTGACCATGGCCAGGAATTCCGCGCCGGGCATGCGCGCGCGGATCAGCTCGAGCATGACCTGGACCTTGGTCAAATCGGCATCGAGGCCAACCAGATTCTTGTCGTGCAGGGCCGCGCGCGCCTCGATGGCGTCTGCCATCGCCTGGGCGGCGTAGACCTGCATGCGGTTGAGTGCCTCTATCCGCGGATTCAGCGTGGGTGCCGTCATTGCCGGCGGCGCCGCGAGGGTACTGGCGACGGGCAGCGCCGCACCCGCTTGCGCGGCGTAAAGGGCAAAGGGCAGCAGCATGGCGTGCTGCCAGCATGGAGGGCGATGGGATAATGCCAAAGCGGTTTCTCCTAGGATCAGGGTGATTGCTGAGACCTTATCACCGGTCAGCCGCACACGATACGGTATTCGGGCGTGTTGGGGGAACCATCCGCCCAGCGCAAGGTGAAGCGCAGCGTTTGCCCGCTCTGCGCGGTCCAGTCCGGTGTCACGGGATGAATACCGAGCAGCGCCGCGGCAGACGTCGTTTTATGGGCATGCTGCCAGTCGTCGAGACTCCAGAGGAGGACGGCGGCACGAGGCAGGAGCAGCTTGAGACGGCAGCCCGCGTCAATCCAGCCCGCAGGTGCCGCCAGCGTCCAGAATCGAATGCGGGAGGCCGGGCGTTCGCCACGGTAGCGGCGCCAAACGGCCTCGGGGCGATCGACCGGGCGGCCTCGCGCACGTCCCGCGGCGAGCTTGATGAACTCGGCATGTGCCCAGGCGAGCGGCATGGCCGAGCCGGTTGGCGCATAGGGTGCGAGCCCGCACTCGGGTAGGGGGCGACCGTCCCATATCTGTTCAGGCAGCATGCCGGCAGGGCTCGCGCTGGCGGCCATGGCCCGTAACAGGGGCAGTGGGTCGCCGCCGGCGGCGATTTCGTAGTGCCCGCGTTCGCCGGCCAGCAGTGGCCAGGGCCGGCCCCGGCCGATACCGTCAAAGGGGCTGCCGTCGTCATGTTCGCCGTATCCATCCTCGTTGTAGCGATACCAGACGGGGCCGTGCGGGGTTTCGATCTTGAGCAGGCGGTCCGCCAGAGCGAGGGTGTCGAGGACCAGTGGGTCGTCGGCGCGCCGCAGGCCGTAGCGTACGAGTTGCAGAAAATCGAGACTGATGTGGCCATTGGCTTTGAGCCCGGGTTGCGGGTCGCGGTTGTTGACGATGATCGCCTCGTTCAGCGCGCGCCGGTCTTGCAGCATGCCGCGTGGCCCCACGCGAACGTAGTGCGCCGCAATACCGTGTCGTTGACCGAGTTCGCTGTCACGTGCGACCGTCCAGTCTTCGATTTGCGTGTTCCAGCTATCGGCGAGTTCGAGCGCTAAATCGCGTTCTGCGGGCGGGAGATAATCGGCGCCTGCCACCAGCGCGGCGATCATGACCGCCAGGGTGAAGGGGCTCAGGCCGCAATCCTCCTCCCAGCGATCCTGGTCGCTGACGGGGCCATTGAGGGCCAGATAGCTCAATGCCTGGCGGATCATGTGCCGGGGCTGTATGTCGCCGAGCGCACCGTGCGCATCCAATGCGCCCGCAAGCAGCACCGGGAAGGCCGTTTCGTCGAGCTGCTGACCGGTCCAGTAGGCGCGGCCGCCGAGCCACTGGTTCTGGTGCCAGTGGCCATCGGCATGCTGGGTGGCGATCAGATAGCGCAGGTTGGCGCGGGCGTCGTCGTGTGCGCCGAGCGCTAGCAGCGCGCCGGCGGTTTCCACCAGATCGCGCGGCCAGACGAGGTGATAGCCTCCTTCGCGTTCGCGCGTTTCCCCCCAGGGGATGCTCAGACTGGCAACCACGGCACCAGGATAGGTCTTGTCCTCGTGCGCCTTGACGACCATGGCCGATGTGCGCAATAGCTCGAACAGGGGGCGTTCAAGCGCCTCCACCTCGGGGAACTGGGCCTGCCAGACCCGATGCCAGGTCTCCCACTGGGCGCAGCAATGGTCGACGACGTGCGCGTAATCGTGGCTCAGACTGGCGAAGGCGAGAGTGGCAGCCGAGCGGCATCCGCTGCCGAATCCTAGGGCCAATACGGCCCGTCTGGGCAACGCGCCCGTGAGGGCGACATTGCCTGGGCCGGCCTGCGCATGCGTCCACCGCATGGCGCCGTGACGGGCAAAATCCTGCCAGCCGTCGTTTTCGCCCACGTAGCCGGCCGCGCCGCGCATCAGGCCGTCCTCGCCGTCCTCGCTGCGCGCGGCGAGCGCGAGGGCAAAGGGGCCTTGCCGGGCGCAGAGTACGTGACGGCCGCGGTAGCGTTCGTACCAGGCTTCATTCCGATCGCCGCTGCCGCCCAAGCGTGGTGCGAGCAGCACGTACGGATGCAGATCCGAATCGCCCTCCAGTACGACTTCCAGCATCAGCACGTCGCGGCGCGGATCCGGGCAGATGCCGATGCGTAGCGTGAAACGAGGGTGATGATGGGTCAGCGTCACCACCGGTGCGCCTGCGCCGCAGGGTTGGACGACATAGTCGCCGTGACGTTTGACTTCGACCCAGAAGCCCTTGTCGTCGGCGACGATGAAACCCAAATCGCGGATTTGCGGGATATCGACCCTCGGGTAATAAACCTCGTTGACGATGCCTTGCCCCAGCGTGTACCAGAGACGCGGCGGCCCCAGCGCGCAGCCGATCATGTCCTTGCGGCTGGGGCTCCAGGTTGCGGGGGCACCGGGGCCGCCGGGAGCATTTTGATTCATGTTTCCGTGCCTCGGGAGGGGAGGCGTGCGCGCGGATAGGCGGCCAGGGTGACGAGCATGCCCGCGGCAAGCGGCAGCAGGACGGGACGGAGAGGCGTGAGCGGGTCCAATACGGTATCGAGGTGTTCGTTCCGAGCGTAGGGCGTCCAGATCGCAGCCCAGGCAAGGCAGACCGAGGCATTGGCCTGCGCCACGAAGCGACGCCAAGGCATTCCGATCATCCCGGCCACGGGCGCGTTGAACTGCCGTCGTCCATCCAGAATTGGCGCGCGCCTCGCGATCCAGAGGCCTTTTCGTCGGAACAGGCGCTGCACGCGGGCGAGGGGGTGTGGATTGATCGAACGCGTGCGCAGCAAAAATCGGCCCTCGCCCGAGCTGCCGCGCGGGTAGCCGAAGTTGTCGTAGCCGGTCAGTGCTGCAAGCAGCGCGCTGCCGAAGACCCGCCAGGGGTTCATGCGCCGTGTCCAGGCGGTAGGCCGCCGGCGACGACGAAGGTCCGGCCGAATGTGGAAACCCCGATGCCTTCGAGCATAACGGCCGCGATGATGGCGGGATAGCCGTACTGGATCAGGTAGGGGATGGCAAGCGCCAGGCTGTGGTTCAGGAAGCCCATGCCGGTCTCAGCTGATTCCTGCGGCCACGCGCACCGGCGGTCCGAGGTTGGTTCGTTCCAGCCCCCGAGCATGGGGATCGGCCGTGGGGCTTCTGGTTGGTGCGGCGGGCGACGGTGACACGGGCATTACGCGCCGGGGGCTTGCCCGCCCTGTGTCCAGTGCGTGTGAAACCGGCCATCCCTGTCCAGCCGTTCATAGGTATGCGAGCCGAAGTAGTCCCGCTGCGCCTGGGTCAGGTTGGCGGGCAGGCGTGCACTGCGCCATGCGTCGTAATAGGCCAGCGTGGCGGAAAAGGCCGGCAGCGGTATGCCACCCAGCGCGCCTTGCGCGACGACCGCGCGCAGATCGGACTCGAGCGTGCCGAGTCGCTGCGCGATCCCGGGTTCGAATATTGGGTTGGCGGAATGTCCGTTGCGCACATAGGCTTCCGCAAGGGTTTCGAGCATGCCGGCGCGGATGATGCAGCCGCCGCGCCAGATATGGGCGACGGTGGCCTGGGAGGTGCCGTAGCCGTATGTCGCATTCGCCGCGGAGATGAGGTGCAGACCCTGCGCATAGGCCAGCAGCATTCCCGCTTCCAGTGCGCCAGCCAGGCGTGCCTGGAGCGAATCGGGTGAAGTCGAGAGGGGGCCGGAAAGGTGACGCGAGGCGTGCTGGCGCTCAGCATAATAGCCGGAGAGGCCCCGTGCGCTGACCGCGGCATCGATCGAAGGCGTGGGTACGCCCAGATCGAAAGCCGCCTCGCTGGTCCAGCGGCCGGTACCCTTTTGGCCGGCCTGGTCGCGGATGCGGTCGAGCAGTGCGCCCGTTCCCAGGTCGTCAGGTTGTATCAGGATGTCCGCGGTGATTTCGACGAGATAGGACGCGAGCGGACCCTCTCGCCAGGAGGCAAAGAGATGGTGCAGGTGGGCATTGTCCAGCCCGCCGCCGCGATGCAGCAGGTCATAGACCTCGGCGATCAGCTGCATGATCGCGTATTCGATGCCGTTGTGAACCATTTTCACGAAATGACCGGCCCCCCCGGAGCCCATCCAGGCCACGCAGGGTTTGCCGTCGGTGGCGATGGCTGCAGCCGGTTCGAGCAGTGGGCGGAGATGGCGCCACGCGGCCTCTTCGCCGCCCGGCATCATGCTGGGACCGTGTCGCGCGCCCGATTCGCCACCCGATATGCCCATGCCGATGAAGTGCAGGCCTTGTGCAGCCAGTTGCTTGAGCCGGCGTTCGGTATCCGGGTAATGGGAATTGCCTCCGTCGATGACGATGTCACCGGGCTGCAGGTAGGCGCCCAGCTCATCCAAGACCTCGTCGACGGCTGCGGCGGGCACCATCAAAAGCAGGATGCGAGGCGTGCCCAGCGAGCGTATGAAGGCAGGAAGGTCGCTGCTGCCGATCGCGACGCCGGATGACCCAAGCTCGTTGGTTGCCCGTCGGCTGAAGGCTTCGGCTTTTTCGGATGTGTGATTGTAGCCGGCTACCCGGGTGCCATGGCTGGCCAGATTGAGCGCGATATTCGCACCCATCACGCCCAGGCCGACAACGCCGATGTCAAAAGGTGAAGTTGCCATGCGCTACCTCCATTGAGATGCGGGATCGGGTCGCTCGTGCGTCGTTTCCTAGGCCATTTCGTGCTCGATCATCGGGTTCATGGGATGTCCCGGACGCCCCCCGGCCGCATTGCGCGACCAGGGGGCAAGACTTACTTGGGCAGGGTGATCGCGGTGAACAGCGGGGTCTTGTCCCTCAGGATCAGGATCGGGATCGGGCGTCCACCCGGTGCCTGTCGGACCAGTCGATTGAGTTCCGTCGACGAGGTGATCCGATGGCGGTCGAAGTCCAGAATGATGTCGCCGACCTGCAGCCCGCTCTTGGCCGCCGCCCCGTCCGGGTTCAGTGCCTTGATGACAACCGCGTCGTGCTTGAGCCCAAGGGCTTCGAGCTTGTCCTTCGGGATGGTTTCGGTGGCGATGCCCATGCGTCCATGGCCATTGTCGGCTGGCGGCTTTTCGTGTGCCGCCTTCATCTGCTGTTCGCTCAATTTGCCGATCTTGACCTTGAGCGTCATGTGCTTGCCGTCGCGCAGGATATCGACCGGGACCACGGTGCCGACCGGCGTACTACCGACCAACGGCGGCAGATCGCCCGAACGCTTGACCGGCTTGCCGCCGAATTCGAGGATGATGTCGCCCGATTTGAAGCCCGCCTTGGCGGCCGGACTTCCGGGTTCGACCTGGGCGACCAGCGCGCCGGTCGGCTGCTGCAGACCGAAGGACTGGGCCAGTGACTGATCCATACCCTGCACCATGACGCCGAGCCAACCGTAACTGACCTTGCCATGGGCCTTGAGCTGGTCGATCACGTCCTTGACGATATTGATCGGGATCGCAAAGGACAGCCCCATGAAACCGCCGGAGTTGGTGTATATCTGCGAGTTGACGCCGACCACCTGACCCTTGAGGTTGAGTAATGGGCCACCGGAATTGCCGGGGTTGACCGCAGCATCGGTCTGGATGAACGGCACGTAGTTTTCGTCGGGCAGATTGCGCGACAGGGCGCTGATGATGCCTTGGGTGGCGGTATAGTCGAAGCCGAAGGGGTTGCCGATGGCGAGTACCCATTGACCGACCTGCAGGTGATCGGAATTTCCGAGCGGCAGGGTGGGCAGCTGCTTCGCGTCGATCTTGAGCAAGGCCAGATCGGTGCGCTTGTCCATGCCGATGACCTTGGCGGTGTACTCATGACGATCGAGCAGACGCACCTTGAGGTCCGTGTCGCCGACGACGACATGCCGGTTGGTCACGATATACCCGTCTGAGGAAATGATGAAGCCGGAACCGAGGATGCGTTCCTTGCTCTCGAAGGGTTGATCAAAGGGATTGTTCGGCCCGAAGAAATGCTTGAAAAACTGGCGGAACGGGCTGTTCGGCGGTAGGTCGGGCATGGCCTGCTGCTCGCCCGCATCGCTCTTGATGATCCTGACGCCGGTAATGCTGACCACCGCCGGCGCGGCATTGTGAACCAGTTGCGTGAAATCGGGCAGGCTGCTCAGCTGGGGAGCCGCGGCGGCACTCGATTGCGAGGGGGTCTGGGACTTGGCATGGTCGGAGGCTTCCTGCGCGCAGGCCTGCGTGGTGAGCGCGAGCAATGCGACGAACGAAAGGGAGAGCCAGCGGCGTGTCTGATGGATAAGCGTGCGATTCATGAGCGACTTCCGTTTCCTTGCGGTCAAGGTCCTGCCAGTCAGGGCGATAGCAAGCACATAATTATGAAATGTGGTAGCGATCCTTGCCTGAAAATTTATGACTACCACATCAGGGGCGAGTTCCTGAGCCCGTTGACAGGATAGCCCATCTGGTGGCCGCCCTGCACATATCGGAGGTGCCGGTGGGCTGCAGCGCGGTGGGGTTCGTCCACTTGTGTTAAGCCGGCGTGAAGGTGTCGCAAACCGGCATTGGGCCCGGTTCCCGATATGCGGTCGGATGAGGCTCGCGGAGGGCGGTTGGTGCCGGTTTTCCCCGCGCTCAAGGCCAGGAATCCTGGCGCCGTGGCGCAGGCGGACACGGCAGGCGGGTTATGGGGTAAAAATATGTAAAAGCGGGTTCAGCGTGGTGGCGGCGCGATGGCGCGTGCCAGGCGGCGGCGCAGCCAATGACGTGCGGGGTCGAAGCCGCCCAGCGCGAGTCCGCCGAAGAAGGCGAGCAGCAGCGGTCTGGACGATGGTTCGAGCAAGCGCAGCGGCCAGGGTTCACGACGGGCCAATGCCCGCAGCCGACCGCGAGCCCTGGTCAGCGAATCCGGCGGCTGGCCAGCCATCCGATGCCTCCGGCCGAAAGCAGCAGGGTACCTCCCGTCAGCAGCAGGGAGGCAACGGGTCCGAGATGGGCGCTCAGCCAGCGTTCGAAGCCCCAGGCGAGCAGCAGCAGACCGGCGAGCAGCAGGCCCGCCGCGACCAGGGCAAGCCACAGGGCAACGCCCAGGCGTAGGATCGACACCCGGAGGGACTGGCCCTCCAGATGCAGGAGATCGAGCAGCGCCAGCAGCCATTCGGTGAGATAGTTCAGCGGCGCCCTCCGAGATCGACCAGCTTGGCGAGCACGAAACCGATGCCGAAGGATATGAGCAGGCTGGTCAGCGGGCGCTCGCTGACTTGTTTTTCGATGGCATCGTAGTATTCGCGACCTTGCTCCCCGGCCTGGCTGGCCTGCTGTTTGAGGCGTTCGCGCGCTTCCGCTACGCCTGCCTTGACCTGTGCGCGGGCGTCGTCGGCGCGACTTGCAGCCACATCCTTGAGCGCGCGGGTGAGTTCGGCGACGTCCTGCCGAAGTTTGCCGAGGTCTTCCCGTATGACGTTGATTTCGTCCTTGGGACTGTCTGCCATGTCTTGGCCTCCTGCGTGATGGGGGCGGGTGCAGGCCGCCTGTCGGCGTTGCAATAGCGCTCAGCCCTGATGAGCCTAGCGCAATTGCATCGATGCTGGAATCGATCCAGATCAACCCAGTTGCGAATAGGCGGCAAAGGCCGGCATTTCGGCCAATGATGCGGGAGCCCCGTGCGCCACGACGCGGCCCTGCTCAAGTATATAGACTTCGTGCATGTGCCGGAGGGCGCGCGGCCGGTGTGTGATCAGCAAGACGCTGCGCCCCTGCATTGCGGATTCGATGGCCGCCATGACCAGGCGTTCGGCATCGGCGTCCAAGCCTTCGGTGGGTTCATCGAGGATCAGCAATGGCGTGTTTTTGAGCAGCGCGCGGGCGATGGCGACCCGGCGTGCCTGACCGCCTGACAGGCGCACGCCGGCTTCGCCGACGAAGGTGTCGTAGCCATCGGGGAAGCGCATGATCTCGTCGTGTATGCGAGCCTGTCGCGCGGCTGCGATGAGGTCTTGTTCGCCGGCATCCGGGCGGGCGAGCAGCAGGTTGGCGCGGATGGTGGTGTTGAACAGGTGAGTGCGCTGCGAGACCACGGCGCTGAAGGCGCGCAGATCCTCCCCGGTGTATTCGCGTAGTTCGCGGCCGTCGAGTTCGATACGGCCTTGCTGGTAGTCCCAGAAGCGCATCAGCACATTGATCAGCGTCGATTTGCCTGAGCCGGTGGCACCGATCAGTGCGACACGATGGCCGGCCGGCAGGTCGAGATCGAGGCCGTCCAGCGCCCAGTGTGCGTCGTCTGCGTAACGCATACGAAGCCCTCGGCAATGCAGCGCCGGCAATGCGGGCGGCGGTGCCGGATGGGCGGGGTCTTCGACCTGCGGTCGGGTGTCGATGATCTCGAAGATGCGGCCGGCTGCGGCGAGCGTTTCGCCCAGGCTCTGAAAGGCCAGCGGCAATCCGCTGACGGATTCGAAACTGGCCATCACGAACAGGGCGATCATGGCCAGGTCGGGGCCGTCGAGTGCATGGCGCGTGACCAGCGGGATTGCGATCAGCAGGGCCAGCCAGATGGACAGCTGGGTGGTCAGACTGCTGCCGGCGGCCGACAGGCCGGCTATGCGGCTGAGCCGGGCTTGTTCGCGGATCAGTGCATCGGTCAGCGTACCGATGCGTTCGATCTGCCGTGGTGCGGCACCATAGATGCGTAACTCCGCCTGCCCTTGGATACCGTCCACTACCGTGGACCGAAGCGCGGCGCGGGTTTCGACGGCTTGCAGTCCTGGGCGCCGGCCGGCGCGGTGGGCCAGATAGGGGATGGCCACGCCTGCGACGGCAAGCCCGCCGAGGTTGATCAGCGCGACGGCCGGGCTGAACAGGCTCATGAAACCGGACAGCAGGGCCACGCCGACGAAGGCTGCGACGCTGGGCGCCACGACCCGGAGATAGAAATTGTCGAGAGTGTCGATGTCCGCGCGGATGCGACTGAGCAGATCGCCGCCACGGTAGTATTGCAGACGTGCCGGCGCGAGCGGCTCCAGGTGCTGATAGAACCACACGCGCAGACGGGAGAGCAGCCGCAGGGTGGCTTCGTGAGTGACCAGACGCTCTAGATAGCGCCCGCCGGTGCGCAGGATCGCCAGCCCGCGGATGCCCGCCGCGGGCGTGAAGTAGTCCATGCTCGTATGCGCAAGGCCCGCCAATGCCATGGCCGTGATGAACCAGCCGGACAGGGCGAGCAGGCCGATGTTGGCCAGGACGACCACCAGTGTCAGCGCAATGCCACCCAGCATCCAGCGCGTATAGGGTGCGAACAGTGCCAGCAGGCGACGCAGATCCTTCATGCGGCCTCCCCGCGGTAGGCGTTGCACAGGCGGGCGTAAAGCCCGTCCGCCGCAACGAGTTGAGCGTGCGCGCCGCTTTCGACCACGCGCCCGCCGTCAAGCACCAGGATGCGGTCGGCGCGGCGGACGGTCTCCAGCCGGTGCGCCACCGTCAGGACGGTGCGCCCTTCGGCCAGACGCTCGACCGCATCGGTGATCAGGCGTTCGCTCTCGGGGTCCAGGCTGGCGGTCGGCTCGTCGAGAATCAGCAGCGGCGCATCCTTGAGGAATGCGCGCGCCAGCGCAATACGCTGCAATTGCCCGCCAGACAGCCCTTGCCCGCGATCGCCGAGCATGGTGTCGTAAGCTTGGGGGAGTCGGGCGATGAAATCGTCGGCATGCGCACGCCGTGCGGCCTCGCGTATGGCCTGCGCATCCGCAGCCGTGTGGCCGAGGCGGATGTTGTCGATCACGCTGCCATGGAACAGGGTGGGGCGTTGCGGAACCCAGGCGAGGTGGCGTAGCCAGTCCTCGGGGTCGAGCGTGTCGAGCGCGCTACCGTTGATGCGGATGATGCCGGTATCAGGTCGCAGAAAACCGAGCACGAGCTGGAGGACGGTCGTCTTGCCGGCTCCGCTGGGTCCGACCAACGCAACGCGTTCGCCTGCATTCAGCTCGAAATCGAGCGCTTGCAGTACGGGTGCGCCGCCTGGATAGCCGAACGTCACCCGCTCGAAACTCAGCGAAATCGACGCGGCCATCAGCGACTGCGCTGCATCTTCTGAAGTCGGCGCCGGCGGTTTCGCTTCCATCAGCTCGACCATGCGCTCGGCGGCGCCGATGGCCTCCATGCGGGCGTGGTATTGGGTGCCCATGTTGCGCAGCGGTAGATAGAACTCCGGCGCTAGCAGCAGCACGAAAAAACCGGGCAGATAATGGATGTCGCCGTAGAGCAGGCGGAAGCCGATGAATACCGCGACCATCGCGATGCTGAGCGTGGCCAGAAATTCCAGCGCCAGCGATGACAGGAAGGCGATCCGCAACACGGCCATGGTGCTGCGCCGGTACTGATCCGAGATGCGGGCGATGACCTCGGCTTCGGCCCGGCTGGCATTGAACAGCTTGAGGGTGGTCAGTCCCTCGATCATGTCGAGAAAATGCGCGCTCATGCGCGCGAGCCGGCGCCATTGACGCTGGTTGAGGCGTTCCGCGCCCTTGCCGATGAGGATCATGAACGCCGGAATCAAGGGCGCCGTGAGCACCATGATCAGTCCCGATACCCAGTCGGCAGGGAATACGAAGACGAGAATCGACAACGGGATCAGGGCCGCCAGCGCCGATTGCGGCAGGTAGAGCGCGTAGTATTTTTCCAAGGACTCGATGCCGTCGACCAGGGTGTTGGCCAAGTCGCCGCTGCGTTGTGTGCGCGTCCAGGCTGGACCCAGCGCTTCGACGCGCGCGTAGAGCATCGATCGGAGATGGCGTTTGATGCGCGCCGCGATCGCAAAGGCAGCAGACTCGGAAAACACGGCGAACAGTGCTCGCAGCGCGAATACGCCGAGCAGGAATCCAAGCAGTGGCGCGACCCCATCCAGTGTCTGGCCACGGATCGCGACGGCGTCGACGATCCGCGCAAGCAGCCAGGCTTGGAGGATGATCAGAAAGCCGGTGGCGAGGCCGAGCCCGGCGGTCAGCGTCACCGGCAGCCTGACCAGCGGGGCATACTGCCGGAGCCAGCGGTCCAGCGCCTTGCCGGCTTCGCGCGATCTGGGTGCTTGCGAGTTGCTCATGGGGCCCGTTCCCGGCCGTCAGCCGGATTGTCGTTGAAGTTGGTATTTCTGCATGCGGTAACGCAGTGTCTCACGCGTCGTGCGTAATGCGCGCGCGGTCGCGGAGACATTGTAGTCGTGCTGTTCCAGTGCGGCCTGGATGACGCGGCGATCGATGTCCTCGAGTGCCAGCGTGCCGTCCAGGGGCAAACAGATGCACGGCGCCGCGGTGTCCGCGTGCGGCTGGGGTTCCGTCTCCTGCGGCCGGCCCAGTTGCAGCCATTGCGCCGACAGCGTGTCGTGCTCGCTGAGCAGTACGCTGCGTTCGATGGCATTGCGCAACTCGCGCACGTTGCCGGGCCAGTCGTGGGCCTTGAGGCGCGCCATGATGGCCGGCGGGATTTTGCGGACCTGTCGTCCGGCCTTGGCGTTGAATTCGGCGACGAAGGCCGGTACCAGTTCGTCCAGGTCCTGCAGCCGTTCGCGCAATGGCGGCAGCTCGATCTGGAATACGCTCAGTCGATGATAGAGATCGGCGCGAAAAAGGCCGTCGGCTACCCGTTCGGCGAGGTTGCGATGGCTGGCCGCGATGACCTGCACGTCGATGCCGATCTCGCGGTCGCCCCCTAGACGGCGGATGCGGCGTTCCTCGATGGCGGTCAACAGCTTGGCCTGCAGGTCGATATCAAGCTCGCCGATTTCGTCGAGAAACAGGGTGCCCCCGCTGGCCTGCTCGAACAGCCCGCGATGGCGACCGCGTGCGCCGGTGAATGCGCCGGCCTCATGCCCGAACAGTTCGGATTCGAGCAGTTCGCGCGGTAGCGCGGCGCAGTTGAGTTGGACCATGGGGCCGTCCGCACGCGCGCCGACGTGATGCAGGATGCGGGCGGCGAGGCCTTTGCCGGTGCCGGTTTCGCCGAGGATCAGTAGGCTGCTGAAGGGCACGCGGGCAAGCCGTTCGAGCAGTGCCCGCACGCGCCGATTGGCTTCGCTGTTGCCGTACATGGCGGAAGGCTTGAAGCGTGCCGAGCCTTCCATCTGCTGCTGGTTCAGACGTCGCTGCGCCCGTGCGCTGCGCGCGGCGCCCGAGATCACCAGGTCGAGCCGGTCGCGATCGCAGGGCTTCTCGAGAAATTCGTGAGCGCCCAGATGTAGCGCGCGGACCGAGTCGGGCACACTGCCGTAGCCGGTCAGCAGCACCCATTCGGCGCGGTTGCCGGCCTCGCGCGCGTCGGCCAGCAGATCCAGTCCACTGCCGTCGGGCAAGCTCATGTCGGACAGTACCACCAGCGGGTCGAGCTGGCTGTCGAACAGCCAGTGGCGCGCGTCCTCCAGGGTCGTTGCCAATGTCACCTCCCATTGCTCGCGCTGGAAATGGCGCGCCAGCTCGTTACCGAGCAGGGTTTCATCCTCGATGATCAGCAAGGAGTCCGACATGGTATGGCTGCGTTCGGTTTGGGCGAGCATTATCCCTCGTGCGACGGGTTTCGTGGGGCTGGACGTTCAATCGAGTGCGCCCGGCGGCCTGCAGGGCAGGGTGAGGCGGGCGCGGGCGCCGCCTTCCGGGCGGTTGCTCAGATGCAACTGGCCGCCGCAATCGAGCGCGAAACGGCGTGCGGTGGCGAGTCCCAGGCCGGTGCCCGAGGGTTTGTCCGAGGCGAAGGCGCGAGGACCGCTGCGTAGCAGCGATGCCGGGAAACCCGGGCCGTCGTCGTCGATGACGATCGCGATCGATCCTCCGGTGCGGTGCACGCGTGCCACGACCTGACGTCCGTCGCTGGCCTCGCAGGCGTTGCTCAGCAGATTGAGCAAGGTGTGCCGGAAGGCGGTTTCCGGCAACGGACAGATCATGCCCGCTTCGGCCTCGATGACCAGGCGCAGGCTTGAGCCGTATCGAAAACGCAGCAGAGTTACGAGGCCGTGCAGCGTTTCGCCGATATCGACGCGGCGCGTCGGTTCGGGGCGATGCCGGACACGCGAGAGGTGGGTGTTGAGAGTGGTGACCAGGCGATCGATTTCACCCCCGATCAGGGTGATGCGCTCGCGGAATTCGACATCCTCGCATTCGGTTTCCAGATTGCTCAGGGCCAGTCGAATACCGGCCAGCGGGTTGCGCAGGTCGTGCGCCAGGCTGGCCGCCACTTCGCCGGCCGCGGCGAGGCGCTCCGCGCGGGTGAGGGCGGCCTGGGTGAGAAAGAGCGAGCGCGTGGCCTCGTCGATGGCTTCCGAGAGCGCCTGTTCGCGCAACGCGTGCTGATCCTCCAGCAATCGTAGCCGGGCGACCAGCTGGTTGTAGCTCGCGAACAGCGGGCGCAGCACCGGCGCGATGCCGGTCTCGTCCAGCGGTCGGTATTCGCGCCCCGCAAGTGCGGTCAGCAGGTCTGCCAGGCGGCTGAGCGGGGCGACCAGCCGGCCCTGCAATGCGCTGAGCAGCGCGATGACCAGCAGCGGAAAGGCGGTGAGCAGGGCCAGCGCCAGTTGCAGCGCGCGGCCGGCGTCCTCGCTGACCAGTTTGAGCATGGGCACGCGGGCCTGATCCTCGGCCGAGGCCGCGCGATGCAGGGTCGCGAGCGCCTGCCTGAGGCCGCTGGCCGCTGCCTGCGGCGCGGCGAGCTGGTGCAATGCGATCCGCAGGCGTCCGGGGGTGCTCTTCGCCAGCCATTCGTGACGAGCCGCCAGCGCTGCCAACCGTTCGCGCAGCTTCGGCGTGATGGCATGCCCACGTGCCAGATCTTCACCCAGCACGCTTGAGATGGCCTGCAGCGCGGCAAGGTTGCGAGCCTGTTCGTAGAGCGGGTCGAAGCGCGTCAGGCCATGGTGTATCAGGAATACCAGTATGGCCATGGCACAGACGAACAACGTGGTCGACAGTGTCACGGGGAGCCACAGTGGCTGCATGACCAGTCGCCGGAGCGCATGGCTGGGGCTGCGGATGAGCATGAAGCGTGGAGCCGGTCGGAGATGGGAATCGGATAACCGGCTGACAGCAGGCAGCGGGGGGAGTTCCCGAGGCCAGTCCGCCGCTGGCTGGCACGGGGGCACAGCGTCGCTCATCGGCGGGTGTGGCTGTGGTCGCGGCGGCGGCGCAGGGACAGCCACAGCAGCGACGACAGACTGAGAGCGAAAACGCCGCCGGCGAGCAGGATCAGGCCGGGCGGGAGGCCGAATATGGTCGCGACCAGAAGTATGCCGGCGAGCGGTCCGGCGAGAAACAGTGCGGGTAGCCCGAGAGGCGCCAGCGTGCGCAGGGACGGCAAGCGGCTTGGGCGGCGCGCGGGGGAAGAGAGGTGGCGCATGTTGTCTCGCATCATTGAACGGGGCGGCCGCAGGCCTGCGGCGCGCGGCCGCCCCGAAAGGTTTTAGTGGGCGTAGGCCGCCAGCTTGTTGATGCGCGCGCGGAAGACCCAGAATTGATACCAGTTGTACATCAGCATCACCGGGATGAACCCGCCCACCGCGAGGGTGAACGCAACTAGCGAGTTGGAGGGGTTGGCGCCGTCGTAGAGGGTCCAGGTGCCGGGGACCAGCCAGGGGTACATCGTGGCCATCATCCCGCCCCACATCAGGACGACGACGGCGGAAAGCCAGAGCATGGCCGTCATGTCCTGCTGGCGCGCCGATGCCAGGCGCATCTTCACGGCGGCGAATACGATGATGGCACCGAGCAGCAGCCAGATCCAGGCGTCGGGGCCGGTCCATTTGGAGGCCGCCCATGGGAACGCGAACAGACTCCAGATCAGAGTGACCACGACGGCCGCCAGTGCGAGGTAGAAATTGGCGGCGACCCAGTTGCCGGCCTGCTCGTACAGCGGGCAGCGACGCTCGAAGCGCGCGCGCAGGTAGAGACCACCGGCGAGCGAGGCGGCGACCACTGCTCCGACGCCGGTCCACAGGCTGAAGGCGCTGAGAAAGCGCAGGTCGCCGCCCTCGTAGTTGGGCAATACGCCGTGACTCAGGGGGAAGCCCTTGAGCACCGCACCCAGCGCCATGCCGGCGAAGAACGTCGCGCTCAGACTGCCGAGGCCGAATCCCCAGTCCCAGAAACGCTTGCTGGAATCTGAGTGCACACGGAACTCCAGGGCCACGGCGCGGATGATGATACTCAGCAAGGTGAACATGAGCGGGATCATCAGATAATGAAAGGCGGACCCGTAAACCATCGGGAAACTGCCGAACATGATGCCTCCGGCGACCACCAGCCAGGTTTCGTTGGCATCCCACGTGCCGGCCATGGAGGCCATGATCGCACCGCGTTCGTCCTCGTCGCGCACGAACAGGGAAAATATGCCGGCGCCGAGATCGGAGCCGTCCAGCACGATGTAGAGCATGAAGCTCAATCCCAGGGCAATCCACCAGATGAAGGAAAGCTCGTTTTGAATGACGGACAGACTTTGCATGACTCGATTCCTGCGTTCGGTTGACGGGGCGCTCAATAGGCGGGACGCGGGTATTCCGGCTGCTCCTGGCCTTCGTGCGGCGGTTCGAGGTGGCCGAGATGTTCGTGGCCGCCTTCGATCACCGGACTGTCCATGTCGGGTCCCTTGCGCACCACCTTGGCGAAGAAATACCAGGCGCCGCCCCACACGATCATTTCGAAGATGATGAATCCGATCAGCCATAACACCTCGGCACCGACGCTCATCTTGCTGACGCCGGCCGAGGTCCGCATGAGTCCGTAGACTACCCAGGGCTGGCGCGCGATTTCGCGTGTCCACCACCCGGTCCACACCGCGGCATACGGCAGGAAGGCGCTGAACACCGTGACTCGCAGGAAGGTGCGCGGCAGTTGCGCGCCCTGGCTGCCCAGGCGGCCTTTGAGCGCCAGGTAGGCACCCCACAGGGCGACCGCGAACAGGAAGAAGCCGATCGCCACCATAAGGCGGAAGGCGTAGAACGGAATCAGCACGGGCGGGCGGTCATCGGCTTTGAAGTGATCAAGTCCCGTGACCTTGCCGTTGAGGGTGTGCGTTTCCAGCAGGCTGAGCACGTGCGGCAGCGTGATGGCGAAGTCGTTCCTGCCCGCGGTATCGTTGGGCCAGGCGACGATGTGCCAGCCGCTGTTGACGGAACCATCCGGATTGTAGGTGTGGTAATGGCCTTCCAGGGCCGCCAGTGCGGCCGGTTGATCACGCGCGACCACGCGGCCGAGTCCGTCGCCGAGATATATCTGCAGCGGGGCCACGACCACCAGCGCGAACAGCGCATATTTGAGTGCGCGCTGGAACAGCGCGACGTGCCGCTGCTTGAGCAGATACCAGGCCGAAATGCCGGCGACGAAAAACAGCGCGAGTTCGAGCGCCGCGATCCACATGTGCGGGAAGGCCAGCAGAAAGTCCGGGTTCAGGATCGCCTTGACCCAGTTGTCGACCATGAAGATGCCGTTTTTCAGCGTGACTCCGGTCGGGGTCTGCATCCAGGAATTGGCGACCAGGATCCACATCGCCGACAGGCTCGAGGAAAGCATGACGTTGAAGGTCGCGAACAGGTGCATGCGCTTGCCGATCTTGCCCCAGCCGAAAATCATCAGTCCGACGAAGCCGGCCTCGTACATGAACGCCGTGATGGTCTCGTAGCCGAGAATGTTGCCGAAGAAGGGACCGGCGGCCTGCGAGAAGGGTCCGTAAAGGATGCCGAAGGCCATTTCCATGGTGACGCCGGTGGCGACGCCGGCGCCGAAATTGATGATGAACAGCTTTTCGAAGAAGCGCGTGAGACGGTACCAGTGCTCCTCTCCGCTTCCGACCCATCGCCATTCGGCGACGAACAGCAACAGCGAAAGACCGATGGTCAGTGGCGGATACAGGATATGCATGCTGGTGATCCATGCGAAATCCAGTCTGCTCAGCAAAACCGAGAGCGAGTTTTCGAGCATTGTTTGCGACTCCATGGCTTGACGGTGCCTGCTGAGGAGCAAGGGCCATGCCATGGCGCTGGCCCACGCCGCATCGCGGCGCAGGGCGTGTTGACCGGGGGAGATCGGTTGCAAGGGTGGTGGATATCACCCAGGCCGGGGGATATCCACCACCGCAGGCGAGTGTGGCATCAGAACAGCGACAGGCCTGCCATCTGCAGCAGGTGATCGCCGATCAGTGCGGCATAGAGGATGAACAGATAGCTGATCGAGGCGCTGAACACGCGGCGCGCGAAACGGTCCATTTCGCCGTCTACCGGCATCCGCTTGAGGCGGATGGTGAGGCCGGTGTACCAGAAACCGCTGATGGCGGCCACGGCGGCATACGCCAGACCGGCGCCGAAGAAGGCGGGCAGCAGGCTGACGACGATGGTGGCCACGGCGTATTTGACGATTTCGACGCGCGTGCGTTCGACCCCGTGGGTGACCGGGAGCATGGGGATGCAGGCCTTGGCGTAATCTTCGCGGAAATACAGCGCTAGCGGCCAGAAATGCGCCGGTGTCCAGACGAAGATCAGGGCGACCAGCAACCAGGGCAGCGGAGCGGTGATCGAAGCACCGACCGCAGTCCAGCCGATCAACGGGGGCAGCGCGCCTGCGAGCCCGCCCCAGACGATGTTCCAGGGTGTGCTGGGTTTCAGATACAGCGTGTAGATCACGCCGTAGCCGACGGTTCCGAACAGGGTGAGGATCAGCGTGGCGGGATTTGTCCAAATGGCAAGGATGGTCACGGCGCCGGCAAACAGTGCCGCGGCATATACGATGGCGCCGTTTCTCGTGATCCTGCCGTTGACCAGCGGCCGGCGTCGTGTGCGGCGCATATGCTGGTCCAGCGAGGGTTCTACCAGCTGGTTGAGGACGCCGCCCGCGCCGCCGGCTAGGGCGATGCCGGCCAGACCCGCCAAGGCGCCGCTCCAGTGCCGCCAGAACTCGGGGGCGAGCAGTTCGCCGACGATGGCGGTGAAAACCAGCAGGGATACCACCCTGGCCTTGGCCAGGGTGAGCAGGTCGCCGATCAGGCTGGGTTTGGCGCCGGGCAGGCCGGACTGTGCGCCAGTATCAAGTTCGACTTCGTTCATGGTGAATGGACCGTTCGGGTAGGCCCGGGGTGACGTCGCCGCCCCGGACTGCGCGGCCCTTTCGGGCCGTCACAGCGGTTGAGAGTCAGTAATGCCACTGCAACACGATGGCGCTGGTGATGAGTAACACCATCATCTGGTGGAAGGCGACGATCGCACCGGGCGTCTTGGGTTTCAGGTTGACGGCATGGAACAGGAAGAATCCGACAGCTGCCTGGAATACCGCCAGACCGAAGGCGACGGGGTAGGCCGCGCTCATCCAGCCGAGGGTTCCCAGTACCAACATCGCCGCGAAGCCATGGACGACGAAGATCCAGTGCGCCGTCTTCCTGGGGTGTAGAAAGGGTTCGATGGCCTGCCCGAAGCCACGTTGGCCGGTGACCATGCCGCCCATAAAAATCGTGAACAGCAGGGCGTGCAGCGCGACGGTGGCGTTTACGTAGGCAAACAAGTCGATCCCCGGATAGGCGAGTCCGACCAGGTAGTTGAGGAATACCAGGTAGGCGAGCATGCCGTGGGTGCCGTGGACGAAGGCCGGTGCCCGCCCGGCGAGGACGTACAGCGTACCCATGCCGAACAGGGCGGTGATCACGATCAGGCCGACGCCGGTAAAGGTCATCTTGTCGGGGTGCAGGACGGCGAGCGCCACTGCCGTCAGTCCAACCGCCGTGGCCAGTACGCGATGGGCGGCCTCGGGGTCGCCGCGCAGCATCAGGATGACGATATTGCGGGTATATGGCCAGCGGGTGCCCAGCGAAAGCCCGTAACCGAAACCCTCTACGATGCTGCCGAGCAGGATCAGCGCGATGGCGAAGATGACCTCCGACAGCATCAGGCCGTCGACGATCGCGCCCTTGAGTGGCAGGGGGCTTTCCAGCCCCCGCCAGATGCCCAGCACAATGGCCAACAGCACCAGACTGCCGATGCCGAGTCCGATGATGCGCACCGTGAGGGTCATTTCCCCCTCGACGACATGTTTCGGATCGGCGGCTGGCTGCGTTTCGGTCGGATTGCTCATGACGTGGTAGTCCATCGGTTAAAACCGACGATTCTACAACCAGTGCGCGCGTTACCCCAGCCCCGGGATCATCGTCCGCATGTGCAGCGTGTAGAACATCCAGATCGTGAGGCCGACAGCCATGATGAACAATGGCACGGTCATCACCAGGGCGACCGTGTGCCAGATCTGGGTTTCCGACAGATCCAGGTGGAACAGGAAGTACAGCTGCGCCAGGATCACCACCAGGGCGATGATCGAGAGCACGGTCATGAGCCCCGCCGGCGGCAGCGCATGGCTTTTTACCAGCCCCAGAGAAAGGATCATCATCGCCAGTGCGAAAACATAACCGACAAGGTAGCCGCGCGGGCTGGCCAGCTGGACCTCGGGATGATCGAGCGGATTGTCGTGTCCGTGCGACATCAGAGCACCCCCTTCAGATAAACGAACGTGAAGACGCAGACCCAGATGATGGCCTGAAAGTGCCAGAACAGGCGCAGGTTGATCAGTCGGTAGACCACGTTCTGGGTGAAGCCCTCGCGCATGACCTGGAACAGCATGACGAGCATCCACAGCAGGCCGAAGATCATGTGCAGGCCGTGGGTCAGCACGATGGTCCAGTAGGCCGACAGGAAGCCGCTGCGCTGCGGCACGGCGCCGTCCGCGATGAGGTCGGCAAATTCCTTGTATTCCATGCCCAGGAATACAAGGCCGAGCGCGAAGGCCGCCAGTAGGCCGTTGATGACGCCGGCGCGATTGCCTTTCTTGAGCGCTGCCATGCCGAGGCCATAGGCGAACACGCTGGTGAAGACCACCACGCTTTCCCACATGGCGTAGATGGGGTGGATGATGTCGGCTTCGGTGGGGCCGCCGGCGGCATTGCGCACATAGACGCCGTAGGCGGCAAACAGCGCCGCGAAGATCATGGCATCGCTGAGCATGTACAGCCAGAAACCGAGGGTCCGGGTCGAGATCGGATCGTGGCCGTGATGCTCGTAATCCCAAAGCGAGACCTTGCCGGGATCGACACTCTCAGCGGAATGTGAACTCATGAATCGATACTCCTAGCGAAAAACGTTCGTTTGGATTCGGGCGGTCGGTCGACGCCCAAGGCGCCGACCGGGTTTCCCGCATCAGTCGCCTTGGTGACGCTTAGAGGGTGCCTGTGGCGAGGCATAGGCTCCGCCGGCAGCGCCGCCGGGCGCCGGCGCATTTCCCTCGACACGCTCGGCACGCGCCAGCATCTCCTTTTCCATCCGCTCCACGTCGGACGCCGGAATGATGTAGTCCGTGTCCTTGTCGAAGGAGCGATAGATGATCACCAGGAGCATGGCGATCGCGCTGATCGCGGCCAGCCACCAGATGCGCCAGACCATGGCGAAACCGAAGGCCAGCGACAGCACGCCCAGCACCAGCGGCACCGCGGTGTTTTTAGGCATGTGGATGTCGACGTAGCGATCCGGTTTCAGGCTGGTCAGCCCATGCTTGCGACGCCAGGCCCATTCGTCACGGTCATGGATGATCGGCGTGACCGCGAAGTTGTAGTACGGCACCGGCGAATGGGTGGCCCATTCCAGCGTGCGCGAGGTGCCCCAGGCGTCGGCGCCGACCGCATTCTTCTCGCGATCGCGGATGCTGACCGCAAGCTGCATGACGAAGCAGGCGATGGAGATCGCGTACAGGCCGATACCCACCATTTCGGCGTTGAGCAGCGGCCACCAGGCGGTGTGGCTGACGTAGTCCAGGCGACGGGTCATTCCCATGAAACCGAGGGTGTACATGGGAATGAACACCATCAGCGTGCCGGCGGTGAAGAACCAGAAGAAACGCTTGCCCCAGCGCTCGTCGAGCGTGAAGCCGAATACCTTCGGGAACCAGTACGTCACCGCACCAAACGCCGCATAGACAATCAGCAGGAACATGTTGTGGAAGTGCGCGATCACGAACACGCTGTTGTGTACGATGTAGTTGATCGCGGGCACCGCCAGCATCATGCCGGTCATGCCGCCGGAGATCAGCAGGAACACGGAGCCGATCGCCCACAGCATGGGGGTGTCGAAGCGCATCCGCGAGCGGTACATGGTGAATGCCCAGTTGAACACCTTCACGCCGGTCGGGATGCCCACAAGCATGGTGGCGATGCTGAAGTAAGCGTTGACGTTGGGACCGGCACCCATGGTGAAGAAGTGGTGCAGCCACACGCTCCACGAAACCGCCGCGATGGCCATCGACGCAATCACCATGGTGACGTAGCCGAACAGCGGTTTTTCGGAAAACGTCGGGATGATCTCCGAAAGCATGCCGAAGGCCGGCAGGACCACGAAGTAGACCTCCGGATGGCCCCAGATCCAGAACAGGTTGGTGTACATCATCAGGTCGCCGCCCAGTCCCACGGTGAAGAAGTGGGTGCCGAGGTAGCGGTCGAAGGTCAGGAGGGCCAGCGTCACGCCGAGGACCGGGAACGAGGTCAGGGCGATGATGTTGGAGGCCATCGAGGTCCAGGTGAACACCGGGATGCGGCCCCAGGTCATGCCCGGCGCGCGCATCTTGATGATGGTTGCGATCAGGTTGATGGCACCCATGGTCGTGCCGACACTGCCGATCTGTATGGACCAGATCCAGTAGTCGACGCCGACGCCCGGGCTATACGGCAGCTCGGTCAATGGCGCGAGGCCCACCCAACCGGCATGCGAGAAGTCGCCGATGAACAGCGCGATCATGACCAGGGCCGCGCTGACCACGGTCAGCCACAGGCCGAGCGCGTTCAGGTAGGGGTAGGCCATGTCGCGGGCGCCGATCTGCAGCGGCACGATGATATTCATCATGCCGACGAGGATCGGGGTCGCCGCGACTAGGATCATGATCATGCCGTGGGCGGTGAATACCTGATCGAAGTGGTAGGGCGGCAGGTAACCGTGTGCCGCGCCCAGCACGCCGGGTGAATCGGGTCCGACGGCAATGGCCTGCTGCGAACGGATCATCAGGGCGTCGAAGAAGCCGCGGAACATCATCACGAGTCCGACGACGATGTACATCACGCCGATTTTCTTGTGATCGACGGTGGTGAGCCATTCGCGCCAGATATAACCCCATTTGCGCGCACAGGTTGCCCAGAACAGGAGAATCACGCCGACAACGACCGACAGCTCAAACGCGAAGAAGAGGACCGGGTTGTTGTAGTGAACCTCGAGCAGCAAGCCCAGGCGCCCGAATAACGGGTTCCATGGTCCTTGTAGATCGACAAGCATTACGGAGATCCTCCTGACTTAGTTGGAGTGCTTCAAGAATTCTTCTGACTGCATGTTTTCAGTCAGTGCATTGGGCGTCGGGTAGACCTTGCCCGCCTTGGCTGCCTTGATGACCTGCGTGAACAGACCCGGCTCCACATTGGAGAAATACGTCGTCTTGCCGCCGATGTTGACCGTGGGGCGGGCGAATTTCTCGAAGTCGGCATAGCTCATATGCGTATCGCTTTGCTGGACCTTTGCGACCCAGGTGTCAAAGTCCGATTGGCTGACGGCCTTGGTCTTGAAGTTCATCCAGGCGAATCCGCCGCCGCTCAGCGAGGCCGAGAAGCCGTGATATTCGCCGGCGTGTTCGGCGAGCAGGCTCTGCTTGGTCCGCATGCCGGGCATGATGTAGATCTGGCCGACAAGCTGCGGTATGAAGAAGTTGTTGGTCACCGAAGTGGAGGTCAGGCGGAAATCGACTTTGGTATGGGTCGGGATGACCAGCTCATTGGAAACCGCGATGTGCTGTTTGGGGTAGATGAACAGCCATTGCCAGTCGGTGGTGACGACATCGATTTCTAGCGGGTCTGCACCCGACTGTGCCTTGGAGGCGAGGATCGTGGGGTTGTAGGGATTGACCTCGTGAATGCCGACATAGGAGTAGTATCCCAGGATCGCCACGATTACTACCGGCACGCCCCAGACAATCACCTCGAGTATGTTGGAGTGAGTCCAGTTGGGATCGTAGGCAGCCTGGGTCTTGGCATTTTTGCGATAGCGCCAGAGAAACCAGATCACCATCAATGTCGTCGGAATGATGATGACGAGCATGACGGCGACATCGAGGATCAGGTAGTGCAATTCCGTTTCGCTGATCGGCCCTTTGGGGTTGAACAGCCAGAAGTGTTGGGTACTGCACCCCCCCAGGAACAGGAGCGGCATCAGCGCTAGGTAGCGAAGTGCGCCTGGGAATTTCTCTCGGGACATCTTTTGATCCTCTCTCCCTGCACGAGTGAATGGACGGACGCTCGCACCGGCGATGCTCCGCCGGCGTCTGAATCGACAACCTGACCGCATGTGCGGCGAGTTGCCTTGGTGACGACTCGACATCCTGCGGCGTCCTACCTAAACGTGTTAGACCCGCGTCGCGGGTCTAACACATCGACATCAGAACCCTCAGCGAGGCTCTATCGATTACGGTTCTGCGCTTATAAGTACGATATATAGACTTATCCTTATATTGTAATATACAAGGACGAGATTTCACCAGCCGTAAGTGCATGGGCGCGTGCAATTCGGCGCGGTCATGCGACCATGTTGGGTGGATTTTGATCTGCTGATAAAGCAGGGTTCCTAGACCATTTTTTGCTGCGGCGCCAATAATCGCAGGCTATGGCGCGGGCCGCCGTGCCATCGTCCCGGCTTCAGCCCGCGGATGCGGTGCCGACATGCTGCGACAAAGCGTCGCGGGAGCGGTGGATGCCCAAGGCCAGTTGATGCTGCAGGTGCGCTATGTCAGATAACGACAGCGGATGTTCATCTGCGACCTTGCGGAAGCGGTCGGCCAATCTGCGCATGGCTGATACGTGCTGCAGATACCAGCTCGCCTGGCCGAGCGAGCGGCGGGCATCGTACTGCCGAGGCCATTCCGCATAGGCGGCGACCGCGGCGTCGTAGGCGCGGATCATGTCGCGACCGGCGGGGCGAATCAGCCACTGCGTGTCGTGGATCGCGCGCTTGATGGCCTGGCTCGCCCCTTGCCAGTGCGGACCGCCGTGGGAAGCCGCATCGACGGCCGAGCGGACTTCCCGGCGCAGCCGTACGATGGGGAACACGTGGGCGGTGATCTCGATTTCAGAAATAAGCCGATGAATACGCAAGCGCGCGGCCTTGAACCGACCGGCTTCGGCCAGGGCCTGCCCCCGTCCCGCCGTTGACAGAAGTCGTTTGCGGGCCGAACGGTCGGCATTGGGCATGGGGAGGCGACGGATTGATTGGATCAGCGGCGCCCAGGGTAGGGCGGCATGGCCGGCGGCGGCGCGCCTTAGCCCGTCCGACACGCTGACGATGTGGTCGCGCAGGCTGGCCAGGGCGGGCGGCGTGGCCATCTGCAGCAAGTGGCCGTTCGCATCCGCGAGCGCAATTCGCAGGCGCAGGGTATCGCGGCGCCGTGCGGCGCGGCGGGCCGCCAGCAGATCCTGATACACCAGCATATCCGTATCGATCAGATGGGCGCTGAAGCCGGGGATCAGATAGTGATCGTGATCGAAGTGTCGATCGGACGGGGTGCTGCCGGCCGCGAAGGCCGCCTGGCCGGCTAGCATGCAGCACAGCGTGCCGCACAACGTCATTCGCTGCGCGTGTTTGCGGGTCGATCGGTAGCGGGCAGTTAAGCCTGGAATGAATGCCATGTTTTCCTGGAGTCGCTGCCCAGCAGCATTGTCTATCCGTTACGAGGCGACTCTAGGACCATTCGCGGCACGGAAAATTCCACTCGCATGCGGACCGTTGGCGGCAAACGCTAGCGTGTCGAGGCGGGTGCGCAAAGAGGGTCTTCGGATGGCGATGCCTGCGGGTAGCGCGTCTGGACGTATTCCGTGACCAGAGCCTGGAATTCCTCGGCGATACGCTCCCCCTTGAGGGTCACGGTTTTCTCGCCGTCCACATAAACCGGGGCGACGGGCGTCTCGCCGGTGCCGGGCAGGCTGATGCCGATGTTCGCATGCCGACTTTCGCCGGGTCCGTTGACCACGCAGCCCATTACCGCGACCGACATGGATTCGACTCCTGGATGACGCGACCTCCAGCCCGGCATTTGCTCGCGCAGATAGGCCTGAATGGATTCGGCCAGTTCCTGAAAATAACTGCTCGAAGTGCGCCCACAGCCGGGGCAGGCGACGACTCGCGGCGAAAACGCGCGTAGCCCGAGGGACTGCAGTATCTCCTGGGCGACGATGACTTCTTCTGTGCGCTCGCCACCCGGTGCGGGCGTGAGGGAGATGCGGATGGTGTCGCCGATGCCTTCGGCGAGCAGAATCGAGAGCGCGGCCGTTGAGGCCACCACGCCCTTGGTGCCCATGCCGGCTTCGGTAAGGCCCATGTGAAGCGGATAATCGCAGCGTCCGGCCAGATCGCGATAGGCGCGTATCAGATCCGGCACGCCGGAGAGCTTGCAGGAAAGAATGATGCGGTCGTGCGCAAGCCCCAGCGCCTCTGCGCGCGCAGCACTGTCGAGCGCGGAGGCGAGGAGGGCCTCGTGGGTGATGGTTTCGAGGGGCAGCGGGCGCGCAAGCCGGGCGTTTTCGTCCAGCTTGCGCGCCAGCAGATCCTGGTCGAGCGATCCCCAGTTGACGCCGATGCGAACCGGCTTGTCATATCGACAGGCGAGTTCGATCATCTGTGCGAATTGCGTGTCGCGCTTGCTGCCACGCCCGACGTTGCCTGGGTTGATACGATATTTTGCCAGCGTGGCGGCGCAATCCGGATATTTGGACAGCAGTTTATGCCCATTGAAATGGAAGTCGCCCACGAGGGGGACGTCGATGCCCATGGCGTCGAGCCGGTTGCGTATGTCAGGAACGGCGGCAGCGGCTTCCTCGGTATTCACGGTGATGCGTACGAGCTCCGAGCCGGCACGCGCCAGTTCGGCCACCTGAATGGCCGTGCGTACCGGGTCGGCCGTATCCGTATTGGTCATGGACTGCACCGCCACGGGCGCGTCACCGCCGATGGTGACGTTGCCGATTATGACGGGTGTGCTGCGTCGACGAACTGGGAACACGGACATCGATGAAACTCGTTTGGATTTGGGCTGGCGGCGATTCTAACGCGTTTGTCGACCCGCGAGCAGGGGCAGCCGCTGGTCGGCTCCCGGCAGCAGTCCGTCGGATGTGCAAGGGTTGGTGATGGGGGCAACCGATAGTCTTATATGCCAGACCTCGGCAGCCGTTCGCTTGATGCGACGGAATAGGTGGACCATGAGCCAATCTCGATCCGAGAACGTCGTTTCACTGGACCCGCAGCGGAACAGGCTGGGCGCGGTTGAACGCAGCCAATTGGCGGCCAGGATCAGGGAACAGATCCGCAAGGGGCTGACGCAGCGCCTGCATGTCATGCTCGAACAGGTGGACGATGCGCTGTTCGCGCGTGCAGACCGAGCCGAAAGCAACCAGCAGCAGGCCACCTTCTTCGACGCCATGCGCGAGATTCGCCTCAAGCGCCCGACGCTGGAGGCGGATTTCGCCGCGCTGATTCTCAAGCGTTTCGATCAGGCATTGAACGATCGCAGGCCGCCACCGCCACAAGCGCAGCGCAATGCGCAGGACGCCGAATTGAGCCTGATCGAGACCGACGAGCTTGAGGAGCGTTTGGCCGTAGACGCCATGGTAACCAAGGCCCGTCGGCTTTACGCTGAGGCGCTCTACCTGATCGGCCAGCGTCTTGCAGCGATGGCCGGCACGTCCGCGCCTGCGGTCGACGAAGTGGCCGCCATCGGGCCGGATGTGATCTGCGGCGCCTTCCAGGAAGCCGCGTCTGCTCTCGAAATCGATATCCATACGCGCCTGCTGCTGTACAAGCTTTTCGATCAGGATGTGATCAATACGCTGGGCGATTTCTATGCCGGAATCAATGTCATTCTGCGTGAAAACGGCATCCTGCCGACCCTGAGCAGCGCAGATGCAGGCCATGGCCAGGCGCGTCGCCCGCGGAATGCCCGGGGGGGTGCCGCGCCGAATGCGGAGGTCGGATCCGGTGAAGCAATCGATCAAGGCGCCGAGCGCGAGGACGAAATAGCGCAGGCGCTGCGCAATTTCCTGTACGGCAATGGGGTACGCGCCACGGCTTCCTACCCGGCCGCGGGTCCGGCGGGTGGCGGGCAAGGCGGCGTAGGCTATGCCCCGCGATTGCCGGTGGTGGAGGCTTTGTCCCGACTGCAGGTGGCGCCTGCGGTAGGACAGTACTTCGTCGATGGCGGTTTGTCGCTCAACACCGAGGCGCTCAAGCGCGGGCTGATCGAAAGCGGTACCGCGGCTGGCATGGCAACGGTGATACGGCCGATGGAGGACAAGACCATCGATGTCGTCGCCATGCTGTTCGATTTCCTGTTCGAAGATCCGGACCTGCCGGGAGAGATAAAGGGTGCCGTTGCGAGACTTCAGATCCCGGTGCTCAAGGCGGCGCTTATCGATGCGGAGTTCTTCACGCGTCGGCAGCACCCGGTCAGACGTCTGCTCAATCAGATGGCGCGCGCCGCCGTCGGTTGGTCTCCAGAGGCAGACGATCCGGATGACGGCCTGTTGCCCTGCATCCAGCGTCTGGTGGACCGCGTCATCGACGAGTTCGAGGACAATGTGCAGGTGTTTTCGGATGTGCTCGAGACATTCGAGGACTGGCTGCAACAATCGGAACATCGTTCATCTGTTCGTGAAGAAGAGGCCGTTGGGGAGGCCCGCCAGGCGGAATCGCGTGCGGTCGCCAAGGCTGCAGCCGCGACCGCTATCGATGAAACCATCGGTGAAGCGATCTTGCCGGAGCCGGCCGCGGCCTTTCTTAAAGGCCCTTGGTCGAATCTGTTGGCGGGCATCTATCGTTTGGAGGGTGCCGGTTCTCCAACCTGGGATCGCGTGCTGAATGTGGCTTCGACCCTGGTCTGGAGCCTGATGCCCAAGGAGTCTGAAGCGGCACGCCGGCAGCTGCTCGAGACATTGCCCGCACTGCTGCGGGCCCTGCGTGACGGCATGGAGCGCCTGCGTCTGCCGCCGGCGGGGCGCGAGCGCCTGTTGAACTGTCTGGCGGTGGAGCACACCCGCCTGGCGCGTGCTCACAGGCCGACACCGACGACTCCGCCCGAGGTGTCCAGCGAGACGCAAGGCGTGGCAACAGAAGCGAAGGAAGACCACCCGACGGATGCGCATCAGGAAGAATTGCCCGATGCGCAATCGTTCATGGCGCGCAAGGCTGCTCAAATCAACCGGATGATCGACGAAGGCCGCTTCCTGGGCAGCGTCATGCCGAGACTGACCGAAGAGGGTCCGCTGGATCATTTTTATGACCGCGCCGAGTCCATGGGGGAGGGCACCTGGCTGGACTGGACCGATCGCGAAGGCCGCGAACTCCGCATCAAACTCTCCTGGAAAAGTGTGATTAGTGGAAAGTATTTCTTCGTCAATCGTCAGGGCGTGAAGGTTGCGGAGATGAATACACACGGGCTTGCGCACGAAATACGCGAGGGTAGAGCGCGCGTCATCGAGGACGCCTCTATGGTGGACCGCGCACTGCTTTCGGTGCTCGGCAACCTCCAGCAAGGCATGTGAGTGCCTGGCAGGGTGGATCTTCCCGAGGGGAGAGGCATTGTCGCTTGGGCGCTCTATGATTGGGCCAATTCGGCGTTCGCCACGGTCGTCATGGCTGGTTTTTTCCCCATTTTTTTCCGTGAATACTGGAGCCGAGGGCAGCCCTCGGAAACGATCACCTTCCATTTGGGAGTGGTCAATTCGACAGCCAGCCTGCTGATCGCATTGCTGGCCCCGGTACTCGGCGCCATGGCGGACCGCGGGCGTACCAAGAAGCGATTCCTTGCACTGTTCACGCTGCTGGGCATCGCGGGTACGGCTTCGATGTTTCTCTTGGGCGGCGGGCATTGGCAGTATGCCGCCGTGTTGTATACCGTTGCCGTCATCGGCTACATGGGCGCCAATATCTTCTACGATGCCCTGCTCGTGGCCGTGGCCAAGCCGCGGGACTACGATCGCGTCTCCTCGCTCGGATACGGGCTTGGCTATCTCGGCGGCGGAGGGCTGTTCGCGGTTTGTGTCGCATTGACACTTTGGCCGAGCCGGTTCGGGCTGAGTGATGCGGCGGAGGCGGTGAAGGGTGCGTTCCTGTTGACGGCTGTTTGGTGGGGCGTATTCAGCATGCCGTTGTTGCTTCGCGTGCCCGAACCCGATGGAGGCAGCCCCGTCGCGGGCTGGGGGAAAGTCGCCCGGGCGGGATGGCGACAGTTGCTGGAAACACTGCGCCATATCCGCAGCCTCAAACTGGTCGGCGGTTTCCTGCTGGCCTATTGGTTGTACATCGACGGCGTCAATACCGTGATCCGCATGGCGGTCAATTATGCGATGTCGTTGGGATTCGGCAGTCAGCAACTGATCGCCGCGCTGTTGCTGACGCAGTTCGTCGGAATTCCCGCCGCCATTGCCTTCGGTTATCTCGGCGAGCGCATCGGCACCCGTACCGCGATCTTGTTCGGGATAGGCGTCTATGTGCTGGCGACCCTATGGGCCGCCGTTATGCACAGCACTTGGGAGTTTTATGCCATTGCTGCCGTGATAGGTCTCGTACAGGGTGGCGTACAGGGTCTTAGCCGGGCGCTGTACGCGCGCCTGATCCCAAGCGAGAAATCCGGGGAATTTTTCGGCTTCTACAATATGCTCGGCAAGTTTGCCGCGGTCATCGGCCCCTTGCTGATGGGGGTGACCGCACTTGTGAGCGATGATCCCCGTCTTTCGATACTTTCGATCTTGATACTGTTCCTGTCCGGCGCGATCCTGCTGTGGCGCCTACCCATGCACGGTATTGGTGCGAACTGGTCCGATAGCGCGCGCGCCAGGAGGAGGCGAATCGATTGATGAGGTCGATCGGCGCGCCACGCACCCCTATGGGGCGCGCGCAGGGCGGTCATGCGGGCTGGTATAAATAATGCCTTTATTTTTGCGTCATCGATATCACGGGCTGTCATGAAACATCGTAGCCGGGCTCATTTGCTGGTCAGGGCGGGAGACCGATCCGTGCCCGGTGAGTGGCATGCCTGGGGCGAGCCGTTGGACGACGATGCCGGTATATGGATATTCGATCATGCGGCGGACGATCTGGCGGATCTTCTCGATCGATTGTTGTTGACGCTGCCCGAGACAGCCCGCGCCGGCGTTCTGGCGCTCGAGCTGGACGACCCGACGGCAGCCTTGCCCATGGTGGAGCTGCTGCGCAGGCTCACGCCCATGGAGGCCTTGCATGCACGTATCCATCATTCTTGGATCAATGGCGAACTCAATGACGGTATCTGCAGCGACATCCAGCCGATCGTCGACCTCAACCAGACAGGCAGGATATTCGCTTATGAGGCCTTGTGCCGTGTCGATCTTGGCGCGGCCGGCCGCCTGGGCGGTGGCGAGGCGTTTTCCATCGCACGTCGTGCCGGGCGTCTGACCGATTTCGACTTGGTCTGCCAGGCCAGCGCGCTTTCCGTCAAGAAAAGGCTATTGCCGCAGGGCATGCCGATCTTCATCAACGCCATGCCGAACAGTCTGCTGCAAAGCGATTTCGCGGCTCATCCATCTTTCGGGCTGATGCAGGATCTCGGTGTACCGCCGCATGAGGTAGTCATCGAGGTCGTGGAGAGCGAGCAGGTGGAAGACCCAGAGGCGCTGGCGACCGCCTGCGACCGTCTCAAGGCGATGGGTTTCAGAATCGCCCTGGACGATATCGGATCGGGTTACAGCGGCCTCAACCTGTTGGCGACGTTGCGTCCCGATTTCGTCAAGATCGACCGAGCCTTGGTGCACGGCGTGCACAACAGCCGAATGCGCGTTGGCGTACTTGAGGCGCTGATATCGATGGCGCAACGGTTGGGTTGTGTTTCCATCGCCGAGGGCCTTGAGAACGTCGAGGATGTCGAGCTGTGCCGCGATCTTGGGGTCGGGTATGCCCAAGGCTACTATTTTGCGCGCCCGATGCCGGGCTTGGCGGATGCGGCGGCGCTACCTGTCCTGTCTCAGGGGCGCAACCGCCAAATGCGGCCTCTGGTGCGACTGGGCGATTTCCTGAGCCATGGCGAGACGGTGTCGATCGGTGCCGAGATGGTGGCGGCACGGCAGGCATTTATGCGCAATACCGCGCTCGAACATATCATCGTGCTGGAGCAGGGCCGGCCTCTGGGTTTTCTTTCCAGGCGCATTCTGACGGCACCGGCCTGGGAGGCGGTCGGGCGGCATATCCATCCGCTCGAACAGATATTGAGCGCCCGCGTGAATGCGCACAGCCTGCTGAGGCGGCTCTACGAGACGGGGGGGCGCGCGCAACCCTGGGTCGTGGTGGACGACAATGGCCGTTACATGGGTACCCTGGTTTTGCTTGGTGTGCTTGACCATTTGCTGAACGTCCGGCTGCCACCCAGCGTACACCCATTGAGTGGCCTGCCGACCGGGCCAGTATTGCGTAGCCTGATAGAACAGCGGCTCGCCGGTGGCGAGGCCTTGCAGTTGGTATATCTGGACCTCGATCATTTCAAGGCGTTCAACGACCGCTACGGCTTCGTCCGCGGGGACGCCATGATCAAGGTGCTTGCCGAAATCCTGCGCAAGGGATTCGACGGCTTGCCGGAAGCGGAGCTGGGGCATATTGGCGGCGACGACTTTCTGTTGGTTGCGCCCGCCAGGGCGCCGGGGCTTGATGCGCGTCTGCGCTGGCTGATCGACCGTTTCCATGAACTTGCCCCCCATCTGTATGACGAAAGCGATCTTGATCTAGGTTATTTCGGTACCCAGGACGGACAGTACCACCCCGTGGCCACCTTATCGGTCGTCGTGGTAAACGGCCGGACCGGACCAATGAGCGATAGCGTGATGGCGAGTACCCGTGCCGCCCAACTCAAACGCGCCGCCAAGGATCGTCTTGGCAGCGTGATCGTGACAGAAGGCACGCCGCCGGTCGTGACTGAAATGCCGCGTGTACTCGGGCTTGCAGCCTGGCGTCACGCGCTCGAGAACGCCTTGGCCACATTCCCGCATACAGGCGATGCCGACGCCGTGGATCAATGGTTCGGACGCTATTCGGCTTTCGAACTGGTGTTCCGCCTCGATGCGCGCGGCATCCAGCAGGGTGCGAACTGGCTCAACCCCGGCATGCGCGGGTTGATCAAGCGCGGCGGGGAAGGAATGAATCGGGCCGATCGAACCTATTTCCGGGAATTGCGCCGCGGGCAACGCAGTTATCTTTCGAGCATCTATGTTTCGCGCGCGACCGAGGACTTCTGCATATCACTGGCCTTGCCGCGATGGCACGCCAATGGCACCCTCGCCGAAGTCATGGTCGGCGATATCAACTTGGTGTCGTTGGTAGGGCTCGCCGCCGAATCGCACGATGGCGGTGGACCGCTGCCGATAATGGGATCCGAGACCACGGCCTGATCTGCTATTGGTTCGGGTGAATGGGCGCCGAGCACGTGGTTACGCCGCGCAACGCATCGAGTGCCCAATGTTCGCCTGCCCAGGCCCAGAGGTCGCGAGGTTCACCCGTCCGCAACTCCCGTGGCGGCTGTTGACCCAAGGCCCACAGCGCTCGCCAGAGGTTCTCCCCTGGGCACCCTGTATCGAGTGCCGCCGCGCCGGCCGACTTGCTCAGCTTGGTGCCCTCCCGGCCGACGACAAGCGGTAGGTGCGCATAGCGAGGCGCCAGCAAGCCCAGGCAATCCTGCAGATGGCGTTGGCGCGGCGTCGATTCGAGGAGATCGATGCCCCGCACCACGTCGCTGATACCTTGCCAGGCATCATCGACGACTACGGCGAGCTGGTAGGCGTAATAGCCGTCTGCCCGCTTGATCACGAAGTCTCCACCCTCCGATTCCAGATACGCAGCGTGCCAACCCTGTAGCCGGTCGTCGAAGCCGATCGGCCGATCATGCGTCAGCACCCGCAGCGCGCGCGCGCGGCGGCCCGGTGGCAGGCCTGTGCGGCAGGTGCCGGGGTAGTGCGGCAGACCCTGGTGGTTGCGGATCAGATCGCGCCGGGTGCAGGCGCAGGGATAGGCAAGCCGCTCGGAAAGCAGGCATTCGGCGGCATCTGCGTAGGCGGACGTGCGGTCGCGCTGGTACACGACGGGCCCATCCCAGGCAAATCCATGCTGTTCCAAGGTGCGCAGTATTGCGCTGGCGGCACCGGGCACTTCGCGCGGCGGATCGATGTTCTCAATGCGCAGCAGCCACTCCCCCTGGTGCCTGATGGCTTCAAGACGGCTTGCCAGGGCCGTGGCGAGGGATCCGAGATGCAAGGGACCGCTGGGCGAGGGCGCGAACCGGCCGCGGTAGGCGCGGGGGCGGGCCGGTTCGCTCGTGTGGTTGATCGAGGCTTCGGCGCGGGCGGCGCGATTGCCGGGCGCGCCCGCATCCGGACTCGTCACGCCATTTGCTTTTCCTTGATCTCCTGCAGGGTTTTGCATTCGATGCACAGCGTGGCGGTGGGGCGGGCCTCAAGGCGCCGGATGCCGATTTCCGAGCCGCAGGACTTGCAGTAACCGTATTCCCCCTGATCGAGGTCGTCGAGAGCCTCGGATATTTTCTTGAGCAGTTTGCGTTCGCGGTCGCGGGTGCGCAGCTCCAGGCTGAATTCCTCTTCCTGGGTCGCACGGTCGGCCGGGTCGGCGAAGTTGGCGGCTTCACTTTTCATGTGCTCGACGGTGCGGTCGACTTCTTCCATCAACTCTTGCCGCCAGGCGCGCAAGATATGGCGAAAGTGTTCGCGCTGCGCGTCATTCATGTACTCCTCGCCCTCTTTGAGCTCATAAGGCGCGATACCCGCGACAGGTGAGCGGACGGGGGTGTTGGCATTCTGGTCGCTAGCGGCCATGGTCTACTCCAGCTGGGACATAACAACCCGTATTCTACACCGGGCGCGAAAAGGCGATTTTAGTAGCAGATGTCCGGGCGACATGCAAGCCGCGAGCGCGGTCCATGCCTCCTGGATCATGCCGCATGTTAGAATCCATGGGTCGGCGGCGCTTTGGTCTGCGCGCGGCCGTCCTGGCAAGCTCCATCCGATACGAACTATAGATCACGCAAGGAGTATTCAAGACATGGCAATCCGACATGCGCTTGCCGCCCTCGGCGGTTGCACGCTAGGCCTGTGCTCGATGGGCTCGGCACACGCGGCGCTCGGCTTCAACGTGAGCCTTGGAGCCGGCATCTGGTCGCAGCAGCCCAGTGGTTATGTTCATTATACGACCGGCGGTCAGTCGTCCAGCAACGTCAATCTCAAGAGCGATCTCGGTCTGAGCAGCAAGAGTCAGGGCTACGCTTGGGTCGATATCCAGCACCCGATCCCGGTGCTGCCGGATGTCGAGGTTCGCTATTCGCGTATCGATACCAGTGGCAGCCAGGTGTTGTCGCGGACGATCACTTATGGCGGGCAGACCTATACCGCCAACCAGCAGGTCAGCAGCCAGCTCAAGCTGACGCAGACCGACTTCATTTTCTACTATCAGCCCATCAACAATATCGTGCAGCTCCGTCTGGGTCTCGACGTCAAGGCGATGAGCCTGAGCGCCGACCTCAAGAGCGGCAATCAATCGAGCTCGGCCAGCGGCTCGGTGGCGGTGCCGATGCTTTATGCCGGCCTGCATGCGGACCTGCCGCTGACCGGGTTGAGCGCGGCGGTCGATGGTAGCTACATAGGCAATGGCACGAACTATTTCGCCGACTACCAGGCGAAAATCGCCTATGAAACGCCCATCGGCCTGGGTCTGCAGGCCGGTTATCGTCAAATGGAGTTGAAGGTCGCCAGCAGCAATATCGACCCCAACGGCGACATCAAATTCAAAGGCGCGTTCGCAGGCATCTTCTACCACTTCTGAGCTTGTGCCGCCCCGCCTGGCACCTGCCGGCGCCAGGCGGGGCGGCGCGACGCCAGTCCGACGACCCAAGCAGACGATCATGAGTAGTATCAAGGCCCTGATTTTCGATGTGGACGGTACATTGGCCGATACCGAGCGGGACGGCCATCGGCCGGCCTTCAACCGCAGTTTCGCCGATGCCGGTCTCGACTGGGAGTGGACGCCGGCCCTGTACGGCGAGTTGCTGGCGGTGACTGGCGGCAAGGAGCGTATCGCTCATTACATACAGCGGCACCGCCCCGATTTCAAGCCTGCGGAGGGTGCGCTTGAGGACTTCATCGCTGGGCTGCACCGCAACAAGACGCGCCACTATCTCGAATTGCTTGGGCAAGGCGAAATACCGCTGCGTCCCGGTGTCGAACGGTTGCTTCGGGAGGCTCGGGATACCGGCATGACACTGGCCATTGCGACCACCACCACACCTGAAAACGTGACCGGCTTGCTGCGTTCGACGCTTGGGGACGAGTCGGTGGGGTGGTTCGGTGTGATTGCGGCCGGGGATGTCGTGCCGGCCAAGAAGCCGGCTCCGGATATCTTCACCCATGCGTTGTCGCAGCTCGGACTCGCAGCCGACGACTGTCTGGCGATCGAGGATTCGGAAAACGGACTGCTCGCAGCCCGTGGTGCAGGACTGCGAACTTTGGTGACGGTCAACGACTACACGCGCGATCATGATTTCGACGGTGCATGCGCGGTGCTCGACCATCTTGGCGATGCCCACAACCCCTGCCGCGTGCTGCACGGCGGATGTGCCGGCCTGGCGCCGATGGTGACGCTGCCTGCGTTGCGGGGCTGTCTCGACCGCTAGTCGTTACCTGTCGGCGTCGCGAGTACCCGGCAGCGTAGTCGCCCGTGAGCGATGCGCGCCTCGATTTCACTGCCGGGAGGCGCCTGCGCCGTTTCGCGCACCGCCCGTCCCCGTTCGTCGAGGAGGATTGCGTAACCTCGTCCAAGCGTCGCCAACGGGCTCACGGCCTCCAGCGTGCGGACCAGGCCGGCGAGCCGTTCGCCAGCGGCTTGAAGGCGTGCGCCCGTGGCGGCAGGCAGGGCTTGACGCGCACGTGCGAGCCTCGTTCCGTCCAGCGCCAGCCGTTTAGCCGGGGAGCTTGCCCGCAGCCGGAATCGACTGGCCTGCAGCGCGGCTTGCAGGCGTTGCAGATGACGATGTTGAGCCTGGCGAAGCCGGCCTTCCAGTTCATCCAGCCGCTGACTTTGCTGTTGCAGCCGGCTCAGAGGGTGTCGACGGGCAAGGCGCCCAGACAACGAATCGATCTGCAGCAAGGCCGCGCCGAGCGGCCTGCGTATGGCCGCCCGGAGGCGCAAGGCGTCATGGCGCAGGCGTGCAACGAGCGCCTCCCGGTCCGGGCTGGCCAGTTCCGCGGCTGCCGAAGGCGTGGGAGCGCGGACGTCGGCTGCGAAATCGGCGATCGTCACATCGGTTTCGTGCCCGACCGCGCTGATCACGGGGATACGCGATGCCGCGATCGCGCGGGCCACGGTTTCCTCGTTGAAGGCCCACAAGTCCTCCAGCGAGCCGCCGCCTCGGCTCACGATGAGGACGTCGCAGCGAGAGTCGTGATTGGCTTGCTTGAGAGCCGCCACGAGGCTGGGAGCTGCTTCCCGGCCCTGTACCGTGGCCGGATAGACGAGAACGGGAATCGCCGGGAAGCGTCGGCGTAGCACGCTCAAAATGTCGCGCAGGGCCGCCCCGGTGGGCGAAGTGATGATGCCGATGTGATTCGGATAGGTCGGCAGGGGGCGTTTGTTGGCTGGGTCGAAGAGACCTTCCGCGGCAAGCTTGAGGCGCAGTGCGTCGAAGGCCCTGCGCAGGGCGCCTTCGCCGGCCTCTTCCATGTGCTCCACGATCAGTTGGTAGTCGCCCCTGGCTTCGTACAGGCTGACGCGACCGCGTACCAGCACCTGTTGGCCGGCGAGCGGCGCGAAGCGCAGGAGCTGATTGCGATTGCGAAACATGGCGGCTCGTATCTGTGCGCCGCCGTCTTTGAGAGTGAAATACAGATGCCCGGAGGCCGGCCGGGAAAGATTGGACAGCTCGCCTTCGACCCAGGTCAGGCCAAAAGCACCTTCCAGCAATTGACGTGCGCTGGCGTTGAGCTGCGAAACGCTGAGTATTTCGTGCGCTGTGGGTTCGGTCATGGGCATATGGCCTGGATGCAATCCCGAAGTTTACCTAACTACCCGCAAAATCTATAATGGCCGGTTTAATTAAGCCAGCCCGGGGTCACGCCATGCGAATCGTTCAGGAAGCCCTCACCTTTGACGACGTCCTGCTGCTGCCGGCGCACAGCCGGGTCATGCCGCGCGATGTCGATCTGCAAACCCGCCTGACGCGCGAGATCCGTCTTAACATCCCCGTGGTTTCCGCGGCGATGGATACGGTGACCGAGGCCCGTTTGGCCATCGCGCTGGCCCAGGAGGGCGGCATCGGCATCATCCACAAGAACATGACGGTGGATCAGCAGGCGCTCCAGGTCCGACAGGTCAAGAAATACGAGAGTGGCGTGATCACGCAGCCGATCACGGTCACGCCCGACATCAGTATCCGCGAACTGCAGGCGCTGACGCGAGCGCACAACATTTCCGGTGTGCCGGTGGTCAATGGCCAGGACCTCGTCGGCATCGTGACCAGCCGGGACATGCGGTTTCAAGAAAACCTGGATGCGCCGGTACAGAGCATCATGACGCCGCGCGACCGCCTGGTGACCGTGCGCGAGGGGGCGGGTCTCGATGAAATTCGCGGTTTGCTGCACAAACACCGCATCGAGAAGGTGCTGGTGGTTAACGACGATTTCCAATTGCGCGGCATGGTAACGGTCAAGGATATCCAGAAATCCAGCGATTATCCGAACGCCTGCAAGGATGGCGAGGGTCGGCTGCGGGCCGGCGCTGCGGTCGGTACCGGCGAGGGGACCGAGGCGCGCGTCGAGGCGCTCGTCGAGGCGGGCGTCGATGTGTTGATCGTCGACACCGCCCACGGCCATTCGCAAGGCGTTATCGACCGCGTGGCCTGGGTCAAGCGTAACTTTCCCCTGTTGCAGGTCATCGGCGGCAACATTGCCACCGGTGCCGCCGCCTCTGCGCTGGTCGATGTCGGTGCGGATGCGGTCAAGGTCGGCATCGGTCCGGGGTCGATCTGCACCACGCGAATCGTGGCCGGGGTCGGCGTGCCGCAGATCAGCGCCATCGACAACGTCTATCAAGCGCTCAAGGACACGGATGTGCCCCTCATCGCCGACGGTGGTATCCGCTTTTCCGGCGACATCGCCAAGGCCATCGCCGCCGGCGCACACTGCGTCATGATCGGCAGCATGTTTGCCGGAACCGAGGAGGCGCCCGGAGAGGTCGAACTCTACCAGGGACGATCCTACAAATCCTATCGCGGCATGGGGTCGCTCGGCGCGATGCAGAAGGGTTCCTCAGACCGTTATTTCCAGGAAGAGGGCTCGGCGGTCGAGAAGATGGTGCCGGAAGGCATCGAGGGGCGCGTGCCCTATAAAGGCTCGATTTCGGGGATCATTCACCAGTTGCTGGGCGGGCTGCGTTCCAGCATGGGTTACGTCGGAGCGCCCGATATCGACGCCATGCGTACCAAGCCCGAATTCGTCCGCGTGACCAACGCCGGGATGCGCGAGAGCCATGTGCACGACGTCGCGATCACCAAGGAAGCGCCGAATTACCGTATCGATTGATCAGACCCCTACGCATCAAACTGAGCCAGGCCTGGAGCCGATGACCGATAACATCCATTCTGACAAGATCCTGATCGTCGATTTCGGCTCGCAGTACACACAGCTGATCGCCCGGCGTGTGCGTGAGGCTGGGGTCTACAGTGAAATCCACCCCTGGGACATGACATCCCAGGCGGTGCGCGAATTTGCCCCTGCGGGCATCATTCTGTCCGGCAGCCCGGAATCGACCGTGGGCGAAGCCGCGCCACACGCACCCAACGCTGTTTTCGAACTGGGCGTGCCAGTGCTCGGCATCTGCTACGGCATGCAGACCATGGCGGCACAGCTTGGCGGCGAAGTCGAGGTGAGCGCGCATCGCGAATACGGCTATGCCCGCGTGCGCGCGCGCGGGCATAGCGCGCTGCTGCGTGACATCGAGGACGAGATCTCCCCGGAGGGCTATGGTCTGCTCGACGTGTGGATGTCGCATGGAGATCGCGTATGCGCGCTACCCCCGGGGTTCAAGCTGATGGCGAGCACGGACAGTGCGCCGCTTGCGGGGATGGCCGATGAGGACCGGCATTATTATGGCGTCCAGTTCCACCCGGAGGTCACCCATACCCGCCAGGGCGCGCGTATCCTTCAGCGCTTTGTGATCGACATTTGCGGCTGCCGCCCGCTGTGGACGGCTTCCAACATCATCGACGACGCCATGGCGCGCGTACGCGAGCAGGTCGGTCGCGACCGCGTGATACTCGGTCTTTCCGGCGGCGTGGACTCGTCGGTGGTGGCCGCGCTGCTGCACAGGGCGTTGGGCGATCAACTGACCTGCGTGTTCGTCGATCACGGTCTGTTACGGTTGCACGAAGGCGATCAGGTCATGAAAACCTTCGCCGACCATATGGGCGTGGAAGTCATCCGCGTCGATGCCGCCGCCCGCTTCCTGGGGGCGCTGGCCGGCGTGACGGACCCGGAGGAAAAGCGCCGGACGATAGGGCGTCTGTTCATCGAAATCTTCGACGAAGAAGCGTCCAAAATCGCCGATGCACGATGGTTGGCCCAGGGCACCATCTATCCCGACGTGATCGAATCGGCCGGCAGCAAGACCGGCAAGGCGCATGTGATCAAATCGCATCACAATGTCGGGGGGCTGCCGGAGGACATGAAGCTCGGTCTCGTGGAACCTTTGCGCGAATTGTTTAAGGACGAAGTGCGCCGGATCGGGCTTGAGCTTGGGCTGCCACACGAAATGGTGTACCGCCATCCGTTCCCAGGCCCTGGACTGGGTGTGCGCATTCTCGGAGAAGTCGTGCCCGCTTACGTTGAGCTGCTGCGGCGTGCGGATGCCATTTTCATCGAAGAACTACGCACTTATGGGTTTTATGACAAGGTGTCTCAGGCCTTCGCGGTATTCCTGCCCGTCAAGGCAGTCGGCGTCATGGGCGACGGCCGTCGCTACGATTACGTCGTTGCGCTGCGGGCGGTGGAAACCGTCGACTTCATGACCGCGCGTTGGGCGCATCTGCCCTACGAATTCCTAGATCACGTATCGCGGCGTATCGTCAACGAGATCGACGGCATCACCCGTGTGGTCTATGACGTGACCGGCAAACCGCCCGGCACCATCGAGTGGGAATAGCACCTCAAGGCACGCCGCCAGAGGCCGATCGCGAATGGATGCGACGTGCGCTGTCTCTGGCCGACAGGGCGGCCGCGGATGGCGAGGTGCCGGTAGGTGCGTTGGTGGTGCGCGAAGGCGGGGTGCTGGGCCAGGGGTGGAATCGTCCGGTGGCGAGCAACGATCCGACCGCACATGCCGAGATACTCGCGCTGCGCGAGGCAGCCGAAACCATTGGCAATTACCGATTGGCGGGGTGCACGCTTTACGTCACGCTCGAACCATGCCCGATGTGTGCCGGCGCGATGCTGCATTCGCGCCTGGATCGCGTCGTTTTCGCCGCCTATGACCCTCGCACTGGCGCGGCGGGCAGCGTGTTCGATATTCTGCAATCACCGCACAATCTCCATCGGGTGCAGGTCAGGGGTGGCGTGCTTGGCGAGATTGCTGGCGAGCGACTGCGGACATTCTTTAGAGCGCGGCGAGGATAGAGGTAGTGCGGCATTCGCCTTACAGGCTCGGTGGCGTATTCAGCAACGAGCTTGGCAGTGGCGTATTCAAATTCTGGCCTTTCTGATTGTGGTCGCGGAGCCAGATCAAAATATCGAAATAACTGCGAATATTTTGCACGTATTGGACCGGTTCGCGGCCCCGCGCGTAACCGAATTTGGTCTGTCGGTACCAGCGTCTCTGGCTCAATAAAGGGAGTATCTGCTTCACGTCTGGCCAGCTGTTCGGATTTTTGCCGAACCTGACGGCCAAACGTCGCGCATCCATGACGTGGCCAAGGCCTATGTTGTATGCGGCCAGGGCGAACCAAGTGCGGTCGGGTTCCTTGATGCTGGCAGGTAGTTCGCGTCGCAGTTTGAGAAAATAGCGGGTCCCGCCCATGATGCTCTGTTCCGGATTTAGGCGGTTTTCAACATCAAGATGCTCGGCGGTCGGGCGCGTCAGCATCATCAGTCCTCGCACCCCGGTGGGCGAAGTGGCATTAGGATTCCAGTGGGATTCCTGGTAACTGATGGCCGCCAGCAACCGCCAGCTGATGTGGTATTTCTTGGCCGCGGCCTTGAACAGCGGAATCAGCGGCGGTAGGCGTTGAGCGACATGCTTCATGAAAGTGAATGTGCCCACATAATCAAAGCTTCGGGCATGACCGTAGTAACGCTCGGTAATCCGGTGCAGTTCGCCATTTTTCTCGATTTTGGCAAAAAATGCTTTGGCTGCATGATAAAGGCTGCTGTCGTCATCGCGTCGGAACGCCCATGCCAGTTTCTGGGGGGAGCCTATGCTGAAGGCAACCGCGATCTGGGGATAGAATCTGCGGTTTAGCGTAACGTCGTTGGAGTCGTCCAGCGTGTAATCGAGCTTGCCCGTCGCGACCTGGTACAACAGCTCCTCGATATCGGTATCCGATTCCGCCTGCCAGCCAAGTTGAGGATATTTTTTCTTGAGCTGCCGCAGCCTGGTCTCGAAACTGCTGCCTGCGATCACAGCCAAGCGCTTGCCGATCAAGTCGGATACGCTGCGTGGGCGCGGTTCACCGGCGCGGTAGATGACCTCCTGTCGTATGGTTTGATAGGCGGGGCCGAACCGTACACGTTCGGCGCGTCCGGGCGTGATCGCGATCCCCGCAGCTACCATGTCGACTCGGCCCGATTCGACCATGGGCAAGAGGTCGGAGAAATTGTCGGGGAAAACCCATTTGACCTTGACGCCCAGTTCGTGAGCGAAGGCTTCCACGAGATCGTAATCGAAGCCGGTTGGGCCATCGGGGCCTTGGTAGTAGGTGGTGGGGCCGTTGCGTGTCGCCACAACCAGCACGCCGCTGGCCTTGATCCGATCCAGCAAGGTATCCGGTGTGCGTGAGAGGACATAGACGAGCGTCGTGCTCATCAGCGCGATGAAGGCGGCGATTTCGGCGATTCGAATCAGTTGGCGGCGTCCGCGACGCGTCTTCAGATTGATCAAGCGGTCACCCGTCAAGTGAGTGGAGGGGGGCGATGCATCTCATGCCCGATTTCGCTTCCTCTAGCGGTCGTGGGTTGTTACAATCCGCGCCCTTGGAGAGGTACCGAAGCGGTCACACCGGCACCGACTCGAAATCGGTTGGGGGCTTTACCGCCCCACGTGGGTTCGAATCCCACCCTCTCCGCCATTTTTCGCCAGCCACCGGTTGCCTTGTTCCCAGGCCGGCCTGATACGCACAGGGCGCGCCGGGGGCGCGCCCAGCCGCAGTGTTGGCTTCGCGCGGCGGCGATCATATCAGTTCGGCTCGGCGAGTCCACCCCACGGCCCCTTGCCGACTTGCCGATCGTTCAGTCGGCAGGCTCAAGCACCAGCAGACCGAGCGGAGGCAACTGTAGCGAAAGCGAACGCTCACGCCCCATCCAGGGGGTCGGTTCGGTCTGCATCAGCGGTGGATTGCCAGTATTCGTGCCGCCATAATAGGTGGAGTCGGAATTGAATTTTTCGCGGTAAACGCCGTGGTGTGGCGTGCCCAGTCGGTATTGCTGTCGTGGAATCGGCGTGAAATTGCATACGACCAGGAGATGCCTGCCGGCATCATCCTTGCGCATGAAGCTGATCACCGACTGGGCCGCGTCGTGGCAATCTATCCATTCGAAGCCCTGCCATTCGAAATCCTGGCGATGCAGGGGCGCATTGTCTCGATAAAGGCGATTGAGATCGCTCACCAGCGCGCGAACGCCTTGATGATGCGCGTATTGCGTGACATACCAGTCGAGCTGAGCATCAAAGTTCCATTCGCTCCCTTGTCCGAATTCACATCCCATGAAAAGTAATTTTTTCCCTGGGTAGGTGTACATGAATGCGTAAAGCAGGCGCAGATTGGCAAAACGCTGCCACTCGTCCCCAGGCATTCGGTAAAGTAGCGACCGTTTGCCATGCACCACTTCGTCGTGCGAGAACGGCAATACGAAATTTTCCGTGAACGCGTAGAGCAGGCCGAAAGTCAGCTGGTCGTGATGAAAGTGGCGGTGTATCGGATCCTTGCCGAAATATTGCAGGATGTCGTGCATCCACCCCATATTCCATTTCATTGCAAAGCCCAGGCCACCGAGATCGGGGGGGCGAGTTACCTGGGGCCAGGCGGTGGATTCCTCGGCGGTGATCAGTACGCCGGGGTGGTTGCCTTGAACGGTGGCGTTGAGCTCTCTCAGAAAATCGAGGGCTTCGAGGTTTTCATTGCCGCCGAATTTATTAGGTAGCCAGTCGCCGGCTTCGCGTGAATAGTCCAGATAGAGCATCGATGCCACTGCATCGACGCGCAGCCCGTCGATGTGAAACTCCTCGACCCAGAACATGGCGCTGGAGATCAGGAAATTGCGTACTTCATTTCGACCATAGTTAAAGATATAGGTGCCCCAGTCCCTGTGTTCTCCGAGACGCGGGTCGGCGTGTTCGTACAAAGGCGTGCCGTCGAAGCGGGCAAGTGCATGCTCATCCCGCGGGAAATGCCCTGGCACCCAGTCGAGCAGTACGCCGATGCCTGCCTGATGCAGCCGGTCGACAAGATAGCGGAAGTCGTCTGGCGCACCGAACCGGCTGGTTGGCGCGAAATACCCGGTGGTCTGATAACCCCATGAGGCATCGAGCGGATGTTCGGTGATCGGCAGCAGTTCCACATGGGTGAAACCGAGTTCGCGGACATAGGCCGTGAGGCGGTCCGCGATCGTGCGATAGTCCAGGAAATGCCCCTGGTCGTCGCGCTGCCATGAGCCCAGATGCACTTCGAAGACGGACATGGGGGCATGTAGCCAATCGCTGGATTTGCGTGCCTCCAGCCAGTCATGGTCTTGCCATTCATAGGTGCTGTCGGCGATGGCGATGCAGGCGGTTTGCGGCCGCAGCTCGAATTGACGGGCGTAGGGATCGATTTTGGTGACGATCTGGCCACTGTGCCGATTGCGCAATTCGAATTTATACAGACACCCGATCGCGATATCCGGTAGGAACAGCTCCCAGATACCGGTGCCGCCACGTACGCGCATGGGGTGGCAGCGTCCGTCCCAGTGGTTGAAGTCGCCAATCACGCTGACACGTTCGGCATTCGGAGCCCAGACCGCGAACCGAACGCCAGCCACGCCGTCGACTTGCCACGTATGTGCGCCGAGAATGCGGTAGGCATGCCAGTGCTTGCCAGTGTTGATCAGCTGTAGGTCAAACTCGCTGAGTTGCGGCATGAAGCTGTAAGGGTCATGCCGCTCATGGGCGTCGCCGTTGCTTTCCGTCCAGTGCACGAGCGGATGTGCCGGCAAGACGTCGGCGGACCCACGCCACTCGAACAGGCCTGCGGCCTGTTCGAGTGGCGTCATCGGCAATCGGTCAGCGCCTATCCAGGCCTCGACGGCGTGCGGTAGATACGCCCTCGCGATCGAACCGCCTGCTTCGGCGTGCAAGCCCAGAAAGCCGAAGGGATCATGGTGTCTGGCCTCCAGGATGCGGCCGAGATCACCGGAAAGTGCGTTCGTCATGCCAGCTTGTCCTTGCCTTGTCTTGATTGACGTGCCAGATTGTAAGCGGGCGTCGATTTCCAGTACGCTTTCGACGTCAGCAGTCTAGCACGAGCATCCTGGGTTAACCTGGGGCCGCGACAGTGTTTGTAAGCTCCCATCCGTCAAGTGATAGGAACCGGCAACATGAAAGTGCAGTCGCAACGCTTCGTCAGCCGTCTGACCAGAGACACCCTGGCACTGGTTCTGGCAGGCGGACGCGGAGCTCGGCTAAAGGACCTGACCGCCTGGCGAGCCAAGCCAGCCGTCCCTTTCGGCGGCAAATTCCGTATCATCGATTTCCCGCTTGCCAACTGTATCAATTCGGGCATTCGTCGCATTGCGGTATTGACTCAATATAAAGCCCACTCGCTGATTCAACACGTGCAGAAAGGTTGGGGCTTTCTACGCGGCGAATTCAACGAATTTGTGGAGATATGGCCGGCGCAACAGCGTGTGGATACCTCGTGGTATGCCGGTACCGCGGACGCCGTCTATCAAAATCTCGATATCATCCGCGAGCATGACCCGGAATACATTCTGGTACTCGCTGGAGATCATATCTACAAAATGGACTATGGCGACATGATCGCCTATCACGTGGATACCAATGCGGATATGACCGTGGCCTGTCTCGAGGTGGATTTGGACACGGCCAAGGCTTTCGGCGTGATGGCCTGCGATCAAACGGGGCAGGTTTATGAATTTCAGGAAAAGCCGGCGGATCCATCGCCGATGCCGGGCAAGTCAGATCGCGCACTGGCATCGATGGGCGTGTACGTTTTCAACGCCTCGTTTCTATATGAGCAATTGGTGCGCGATGCCGATGTGTCCAAGTCGAATCATGATTTTGGGCAGGATATCATCCCGCATATCGTGGGGCGGTATCGCGTGATGGCGTTCCCTTATAGGGACACCCAGACGGATACGCAGGCTTATTGGCGGGATGTCGGTACCGTGGATGCCTACTGGGCCGCCAACCTCGAATTGATCGGCGTTACGCCCGAGCTCAATCTCTACGATCAGGATTGGCCGATTTGGACCTATCAGGAACAATTGCCGCCAGCGAAATTCGTGTTCGACGACGATGATCGTCGAGGCATGGCAGTGGATTCAATGGTGTCCGGCGGTTGCATCATTTCGGGAGCCTTGGTGCGTCATTCTCTCCTGTTTTCCAATGTGGAAGTCGACGCCCATGCATTGATAGAGGATTCCGTGATTTTGCCGGACGTGCATGTCGGTAAGAATTGCCGCATCAAACGTGCCGTCGTTGACAAAGGATGTCATGTGCCTGAAGGCATGGTGATCGGCGAAAATCTGGAAGAGGATGCCCGGCGCTTTCATGTCTCACCGGGCGGTGTGGTACTGGTCACTTCAGACATGCTGGGAGCTCCGCGTCGCCGTGCCCGATAAACTAAAGCCGATTCAATTGGTGCTTTGCTGGCACATGCACCAGCCTGAATATCGCGATCATGCCAGCGGCGTATTTCAACTCCCCTGGACCTACTTGCACGCGATCAAGGATTACACGGACATGGTGGCGCATCTCGAGTCCGAGCCCGATGCGCGTGCCGTGGTCAATTTCGCACCGATCCTGCTGGAGCAGATCGAGGATTACGCCATTCAGATCGAGACATGGCTCGAGCGGGGAGAGGCGATTCGAGACCCACTGCTGGCGGCGCTAGGGGCGGAGGACATGCCGCAAAGCGCCGAGCAGCGTCTTTGGCTCGCGCAGTCATGTCTTAAGGCAAACCGTACGCATATGGTCGAGCCCTGGCCCATCTTCAAGGGGCTTGTCGACATGGTCGCCTGGATGCAGCACCAGGACCATACGATCGACTACGTATCCGATCAGTTTCTCGTGGATCTGCTCGTCTGGTATCACCTGGCCTGGATGGGGGAAACCCTGAGGCGCAGTGACCTTCGCATCAAACATCTCATCGAACAGGGTACGCACTTCTCGATGCGCGACCGGCGCGTGTTGATCGAAGTCATCGGCGAAAACCTGACACGACTGTTGGACCGTTACCGTTTGCTCGCGAAACAGGAAAGGATCGAACTGTCGCTGACGCCGTATGGCCATCCGATCATGCCGCTCATGATAGATCTGTCCAGTGCGCGTGAAGCTTGGCCCGAGGTCGTGTTGCCCGAGGAGCCCAAGGGATACCCGGATGGCGTCAGACGGGTGAGTTGGCATCTCGAACATGGGCAGGCGGTATTCAAGCGTGTCTTCGGAATGTCCGCGAAGGGATGCTGGCCATCGGAGGGCAGCATCAGCGGACCGACACTGGATATGCTGGGGCAAGCCGGGTTCCGCTGGGCAGCCAGCGGAGAAACGGTATTGGCCAACAGCCTGAAGGCATCCGGTCGAAAACTAATGGAATCGCGAGACTGGCTCTATACGCCGTATCGTTATGGCGACAGTGGGGTTCGGTGTTTTTTTCGCGATGACAAATTATCCGACGCCATCGGGTTCACTTATTCGACTTGGCATGGGGATGACGCTGCGGCTAATTTCGTGCATGAACTCGAAACCATGGCCGTCAGCCAAGAGGAAGGACACGCCGCGCCCAAGATCGTGTCCGTGATCCTCGATGGCGAGAATGCCTGGGAATACTACCCGGCCAATGGATATTATTTTCTCTCCAGACTTTACAGCCTGCTGGCTGAACACCCCATGATCCAGATGACGACATTTTCGGAAGCACTCACGCTCGTGGATTCGGTAGGGGAGGGCATGCAAGGCGTAGCCTTGGCACAGGAAATGACCACAAAATCTTCCGCCCGCCAGACAACACCCGCACAGCCACCAACAGACAGGCTCAGGCGCATTGTTTCGGGCAGCTGGGTTTATGGCACATTTTCCACCTGGATCGGCGACCATGACAAGAATCAGGGCTGGTCGATGCTCATCGCGGCGAAGCAGGCATACGATAATGCGCTTGCCGAGCATAAACTGAGCGAAGACAGCCTGCATCGCGCAAGTGAGCAGCTGGCCATTTGCGAGGGTTCCGACTGGTGCTGGTGGTTCGGAGACTACAACCCATCGGGATCGGTCAGCGATTTCGACCGGCTTTACCGCCTCCACCTGACGAACCTTTATCGTTTTCTGGAACTTGATCCTCCCGACTATCTTAGCCATGCCTTCACTTATGGTGGCGGGGACCCCGTGACGGGAGGGACAATGCGCCGAGGGCAGGATCCAGCGTGACGCACGCGAGTGATCATGCCGGCGGCCGCGCTCCCTCGGTACTGGGCAGGCGCAGCGCTGGCGTTCTATTGCACCCGACGTCATTGCCAGGGGAGGGCGCCAACGGGACGTTCGGGCGCGAGGCTTACCATTTCGTCGATTTTCTCCATGCAGCCGGTGCCCATGTCTGGCAAGTCCTGCCGCTCAACGAAGTGCACGCGGAGGGCTCACCTTACCAATGTCAGTCTGCGCACGCCGGCGACACCCGGCTTATCAACCTGGCCGATGTCTGTGCGGAATACGGTATCGACCCGAGCGGTGCAGCGCTGGAAAGCCTGTTCGATCAGGTGCGACAGGGGCAGGGGGGGCATTCGGGCGACTGGTGGGCGCGGTTTGCTGACTTCAAGGGCCACAATGCGCATTGGCTTGATGATTTCGCGCTTTACCGCGTACTCAAACATGTACACGGCGAACAACCCTGGTGGGCCTGGTCTGTGCCGTTGCGGGACCGCCAGGAAGCCGCGATGGCTGAAGCTCATGCACATTTCGCACTGAACATCGAGCGCGTGCGATTCAACCAGTTTCTTTTTTTCGAGCAGTGGCAGCGCCTGCGCCATTACGCCAACGGATGCGGCATCCGTGTTTTCGGTGACATGCCGATATTTGTCGCCCATGACAGCGCGGATGTATGGGTGCATCGTGACTTGTTCGACCTGGACGATCAGGGGCATGCCCTATCCAGATCTGGCGTGCCCCCGGATTATTTTTCCGCCACGGGGCAACTGTGGGGTAATCCGCTCTATCGTTGGGAACGGATGATCGATAATGGATTTTCCTGGTGGAAAAAACGATTTGAAACCCAGTTGGAATTGTACGATTTCCTGCGGGTAGATCACTTTCGCGGGTTCGAGTCCTGCTGGTCGGTGCCGATGGGCGAGGAAACGGCCATGAATGGCCATTGGGTCGAGGTTCCGGGGCGCCTGCTGTTTTCCAGCCTGATCGATCACTTCGGGCAGTTGCCCATCGTTGCGGAGGATCTTGGCGTCATCACCGAGCCGGTAGAGGCCTTGCGTGATGATTATGGGTTGCCTGGCATGCGTATCCTGCAGTTTGCATTCGATGGTGACGCCAGCAATCCCTATCTGCCGCACAATCACGTGCGCAATTGCGTCGTGTACACCGGCACCCACGACAACGACACCACACTGGGCTGGTTCGAGGCCTGCTCGGATGAATTGCGTGCCCGCATCATGGCCTATCTGGGCGAGCCTGCGGGCGGTATGCCGATGGCACTCATCCGCAGCGCACTGGTTTCGGTGGCGACTTTGGCCGTTCTTCCGATGCAGGATTTACTGGGTTTGGGGGGGCGGCATCGGATGAATACACCCGGTACCTGTTCCGACGCCAATTGGCGCTGGCGCTTTGACTGGTCGATGTGCCCCGACTCGCTGGCAGCCGATTTCCGGGCGCAGTGCTCGCTTTACGGGCGTCTGGCCTACTGAATCGGGTTGACTGGCCTGTACTTGGCAACGGCTGCTAGACTGCCCGCCTGATCACTTCCTCCCGCCTGCGAGCTGGAGGCCTCGTTCCATCAAGACCCGGCGCCTCGATCGCGGCACCGTGCGGTGAGTCGCCGAGTCTCGATTCTCCGGATACCCGCATGCAAGACAATCAGAATCTGCACGATCGCGATCTGGCGGTGCTCTGGCACCCCTGCACGCAAATGAAAGACCATGAAACTCTGCCGCTGGTACCCATACGCCGAGGCGATGGCGTATGGCTCGAGGATTTCGAGGGCAAACGCTATCTCGACGCGGTGAGTTCTTGGTGGGTCAATATCTTCGGTCACGTCAATCCGCGTATCAACGCGGCCGTCAAAGCCCAGCTTGACACCCTCGAACATGTCATTCTGGCCGGTTTTTCACACGAGCCGGCAGTCAGGCTCGCCGAACGCCTGGTTGACATCACGCCACCGGGACTCAGCCGTTGCTTTTATGCCGATAATGGTTCGGCAGCGGTCGAGGTTGCATTGAAGATGAGTTTTCATTACTGGCGCAATCTCGGGCAGTCCGGGAAAACGAGATTTATCTGCCTGTCCAACAGCTACCATGGCGAGACCCTGGGGGCGTTATCCGTCGGCGACGTTTCTCTGTACAAGGAAACGTATGCCCCCTTGCTGATGGAGTCGATCGTGGTGCCTGGCCCGGATTGTTATGCCCGTGAACCCGGCGAGTCGTGTGCCGATGTAGCGCGCCGGCAGTTCGCGCACATGGAGGCGGCGCTTTCGCGCCACGCACATGAAACCTGTGCCGTTATCGTCGAGCCTTTGATTCAGTGCGCCGGCAGTATGCGCATGTACGATCCTGAATATCTGCGTTTACTGCGCGCGGCCTGCGACCGACAGGGCGTGCACCTGATCGCCGATGAAATTGCCGTTGGCTTCGGCCGCACCGGTACATTGTTCGCTTGCGAGCAGGCCGGCATCAGCCCGGATTTCATGTGCCTTTCCAAGGGGCTGACGGCAGGGTACCTGCCACTTGCCGCGGTGATGACGCATGATCGGATCTATCAGGCATTTTACGATGATTACGAACGCATGACGGCATTTTTGCATTCGCATTCGTATACCGGCAATCCGCTTGCCTGCAGCGCCGCACTGGCCACGCTCGATATCTTCGAGTCGGATGATGTCATCGCCCGGAATCGCGAACTGGCGACCCATATGGGACAAGCAGTCGCGCATTTGAAGGATCATCCGCATGTGGCCGAAATCCGTCAGACGGGAATGGTGCTGGCCATCGAGATGGTGGCGGACAAGGCTAGACGTGTGCCCTATCCCTGGCAGGAACGGCGCGGTCTGCGTGTCTACCAGCACGCGCTCACGCGCGGCGCGTTGCTGCGACCACTGGGTAATGTGGTGTATTTCATGCCACCTTACGTCATCACACCGGATCAGATCGACTTTCTGGCTACGGTCGCGACCGAAGGTATCGATCTGGCCACGCGCGATTAAATGGCCGGACATGATGGACATGGAGTTTGCGTTTGCCATGAGTCATGGGTATCCAACCCGTTTCAATATCGGTAGGAAGTAAAGATGCAGGATATCGGGGTGCTATTTGTATGCATGGGCAACATCTGCCGATCGCCTGCAGCGCAGGGCGTATTCGAGCGCCAACTCGAACGGGCTGGACTTGCAGGCCGTGTGCGCGTGGATTCGGCGGGCACGCATGCCTACCATGTCGGCGAGCCGCCAGACAGGCGGATGCAGGCGGCAGCCCGAAGGCGCGGATACGATCTGTCGTCGCAGCGGGCACGTCGTATCGAGTCAGCCGATCTGACGCGTTTCGCCCATGTTTTGGTTATGGATCAGGCCAACTTGGATGCCTTGCGCGATCAGGGACTTGGCTTGCAATCGCTGCCATCGGTGCAGTTGCTGATGAGCTTTGCGCCGGAACTTGGCGTTATCGAAGTGCCGGATCCGTATTACGGGGGGGGCGAAGGGTTTGAGCGTGTGCTGGACATGGTCGAGGCAGCTGGAGAGGGCCTGATTGCCGAGATACGCCGGCAGTTAGGCTGAGACGTCGCAAGATTAAGAGGCCGTTCCGTCCATGCTTAGGGCGGAACGGCCTGGACCGTCAGCCTTCGGCCGTCTTATTTGAGGTCGAGGCGGGCGACTCGGGGCGTTCCGCAGCGGCGACTTCTTTCGAGAGATCGGCCGGCTTGACGCTCGGTGCGTGTCTGGACGCAGGCTCACGGCTTTCCGTCGCCGGCGCGGTCTCGGGCTTGGAGGCCGGCGGCCGATCGCCGCCACTAGTCTCGGGGCGGTCTTGCGCCGCTGGGCGTTCTGCGGGAGCGGTCTGTGGCGGTATGTTGGCCGCGGCAGGCTGCGCCGCCACCTGCGGCTTCGACTCCGCCGAGGAGCCCGGAGCTGCCGTTGGCTTGGAGTTGCGGCTGGTTTCACCACCTTCGTCTGCGTGCCTGGACTCGGGGGGTGTGGTCGTCATCGAGACATTCGGAGCGGAGCTTTCCGCGGACGTGGAAGGGCGTTGTTGTGCCGTTTGGGGCCGCTCTGCCTCCGTCTGTTGCGGAGACGCCGCGACTGCAGCCGTATCTGCATCAGGTGAGCGTCGCTGGCCGCCGCGCCGGCGACGATTGCGACTGCGTCCCGTGTTCGGCGAACCGTCGTCGCGCGCGCCTTCATCGTCGCCTGCCGGCCTGTCCGCGGCAGCGGGCGCATCCGTGTTCTGCGAAACGTGTTCCGATGCGTCTGCCTGCTGCCCATTTTCGGCTGCTTCGCTTCGATCACCCGACTCCCTGTTGCGTCCGCGGCGGCGATTGGAACGGCGGCGGCTGGAGCGAGAGCGGGGTGCCTGAGATTCGTCCCCGGTATTTGCGGTTTCGACGCGCGAGCCGGTTTCTCCATCGGGCGTGTTCGACTTGCGCGCAGCTTCCGTATCCTTGGCGTTCTCTGGCCTTTCGCCGTTTCGTGCCTGCCCGGTCGCCGCGCGCCGTCCGTCTGCGCGGGCTTCCCCACGACGCTGGTCTTCGGTGCGCGCCGGCTTGTCTCGTCGCGCGCGAGGCTTTTCCTGCTGCGGGTCGGTGGTGCCGCCAGAGGAAGGCGTGATTCGCGCCTGTGGGCGAGGGCGCTGGATGCGCTCTTCGGTCTGACGTGCGTCGCCACCGGACTCGGGCATCGGCGCGAACAGGCTGTGCCAGATGCGCGTGATCAGCCCCGGCTTGATGCCATCCCCGGACGGGGCCGGCGCTCCGGTTTCGGTGGTCGGCGTGGGCATTGCCGTCGGCGGCGGCGCAACCATGGAAACGGCGGGAGCCTGCGGCTGCGAAGCGCCGCCCGCTTTGGCGGTGGCCTGCACGCTCGGCTCGGGCGGAGTGTCGATTAGTTTGTAGCTGTGTTGCGTGGCGGCTTCGCTATCCCCGTCCTTGGTCTTGCCGTCATCGCGTATCCGTTCCAGTTCGAAGTGCGGCGTTTCCAGCGAGGGTGTCGGCACGACTACGATACGCACCTGGTGGCGCTGCTCGATATCGGTCAGCGTGCTGCGCTTCTCGTTGAGTAGGAACGTACCCACTTCAACCGGTACCTTGGTGAGCAGCTGGGAGGTCTTGTCCTTGATCGCTTCTTCTTCCATCAGGCGAATGACCGCAAGCGCAAGGGACTCCACGTCGCGGATGGTGCCGTGACCGCTACATCTGGGGCACACGATGTGGCTCGATTCGCCCAAGGAGGGGCGCAGTCGCTGACGCGACATTTCCAGCAAGCCAAAACGGGAGATGCGACCGATCTGAACGCGTGCGCGATCGAGCTTGAGCGCGTCGCGCAGGCGATTTTCGACTTCGCGCTGATGCTTGCTTGGCGCCATGTCGATGAAATCGATCACCACGAGACCGCCGAGATCACGCAGACGTAGCTGACGTGCGACCTCGTCCGCTGCTTCGAGATTGGTGTTGAGCGCTGTTTCCTCTATGTCGCCACCCTTGGTTGCGCGCGCCGAGTTCACGTCGATCGACACCAGTGCTTCGGTGTGGTCGACGACGATGGCGCCACCGGACGGCAGCCTGACCTCGCGCTCGAATGCGCTTTCGATCTGATTTTCGATCTGGTAGCGGTTGAACAGGGGCACGCGGTCCTCATAGAGCTTCAGTTTCCGCGCGCTCTGGGGCATGACCTGGCGAACGAAGTCGAGTGCCTGCTCGTAGATTTTGGCGTCGTCGATGATCACTTCCGAGATGTCGTTGCGGAAGTGATCGCGAAGCGCCCGAATGATGACGTTGCTTTCCTGGTAGATCAGGCAAGGGGGCTTGCGTTCGGACGAAGCCGTGCGGATCGCCTCCCACAACACCATCAGGTAGTCGAGATCCCACTGCAGTTCTTCGGCCGATCGCCCGACGCCAGCGGTACGCGCGATCAAGCCCATGCCCTCGGGCACCTCCAACTGACTCATCGCATCGCGCAGCTCGCTGCGGTCATCACCTTCGATACGGCGCGAGACGCCACCGGCACGGGGATTGTTCGGCATCAGGACGAGATAGCGTCCTGCGAGGCTTATGAACGTGGTGAGGGCCGCGCCCTTGGTGCCGCGTTCTTCCTTTTCGACCTGCACGAGCAGCGTCTGGCCTTCGCGCAGCGCCTCCTTGATGGTCGGTCGCGAGGCCCCGTCCCTTACCGCCTCGGCGTAATATTCGCGTGCGACTTCCTTGAACGGCAGAAAGCCGTGACGTTCGCTGCCGAAATTGACGAAGGCGGCTTCCAGGCTGGGTTCAACCCGGGTGATGATGCCTGTGTAGACGTTGGACTTCTTCTGTTCGCGCGAGGGAACTTCGATGTCTAGGTCGTACAGCTTTTGGCCGTCGACCATGGCCACGCGCAGCTCTTCCGGCTGGGTGGCATTGATCAGAATGCGTTTCATGGATTGGCGTGTCTCTGAAGGAGAGCCCGGGCGCCAGGACCCGGGGCTGACCGGGTGCATGGTGATCCGCGTGGAACAGGCTGCCGAAGTACAGGGTCAGCCAGTCGCGGATCAACCGTTGTGTCTGGGTCGGCCAGTCGTGGCGACGCGAGGCTCTAAGTGTTGTCATGCCGTTTTTGTGCCCTGCATGGCGCCGGGTGGCCGGCCGACCCATGCACGACGATACGGGAAGCGAGATTCGTCCGCCGTATGTGAGAGTCGTGCAGAAGCCATCCATGAACAAGGTCAAACGGTACCTTACGTATTGGGGTCTCTCCGATCCGGAGACGACCCTGGAGTGATCCGGGCCTGGCCCGATCACGGGGAAATCACTGCTGTATGGGGCTTTTGTGTTGCGTATCGCTAATGCCCCTTGCAAATATAGCAAGGATGCGCGTGCGCATCAAAGCCGGTTGTGTGCTGATATCATGGATTTATGAAAACGACTTCGCAAAACGATTCACCTCGGGTGCGGCAGCTGGTGATCGACGAACGCCATGCGGGGCAGCGACTGGACAACTTCCTGCTGCGCGAACTCAAGGGTGTATCCCGAAGCTTGATATATCGCATCGTCCGACGTGGCGAGGTTCGGGTCAACGGCGGTCGGGTCAAGCCCATGCACCGTCTCGAGCAGGGTGATACCGTGCGGGTGCCGCCGGTTTCCGTGCAGCCGTCGATTGGCGCGGCGGAGGATGTTCCGGAAGCGTTGCTGGCCCGGATCGAAGCCGCGATCATGCACGAGGATAACGATCTGATCGCGCTGGACAAACCGGCCGGCCTCGCGGTGCATGGCGGCAGCGGGCTGCGCTTCGGTCTGATCGAGGCGCTGCGTGCCGCCCGACCCCATGCGCCGTTTCTGGAGTTGGCGCATCGTCTTGACCGCGAAACCAGTGGCCTTTTGCTGATCGCGAAGTCGCGGGAGTGCCTGACGCGTCTGCATACCCTGCTGCGCGGCGACGGAATGGACAAACGCTATCTGGCTCTGGTGCACGGTGCCTGGCAAGGCGGTGCAAGGCAGGTCGATCTGCCGCTGATCCGAGAAGGAGAGCGAGGAGGCAGACGCAATGTCAGCGTTGATGATCACGGCATCGAGGCGCATAGCGAGTTCAAGCCGATGCGCAGATTGCCCGAGCATACCCTGATGGAGGTGCGCATCGGCACCGGCCGCACACATCAGATCCGCGTGCATGCAGCCCATATCGGTCATCCGGTCGTGGGCGATGCCCGCTACGGCGACTTCGGCGCCGATCGAGGCAATCGCGCGCTGGGGCTCAGGCGCCAGTTTCTGCACGCAGCCGAATTGCGCTTTCAAATGCCTGTCACCGGTCGTCGTTACCATTTCAAATCCGACCTGCCGCCCGATCTGCAAGGCTGCCTGGACAGCCTGGAGTCCGCATGAAACGAGAATTTTCCTTACTGGTGTTCGACTGGGATGGCACGCTGATGGATTCGGAGGCGAGAATAGTCGCCAGCATGCAGCGTGCGATGCGTACGCTCGCGCTCGACCCGCTGCCAGCGCCCGCCATCCGCCGCATCATCGGGTTGGGTATCCAAGAGGCGGTATGCAGCTTGTACGAAGGTGCCGATCATGACTTCGTCGCGCGTTTCGCGGCTGCTTATCGCGAGGCATTCATGCACGGCGAGAACGTGGCCCAGCAGTTGTTTCCCGGAGTGGGCGATGTGCTGGACGAACTTGAGCGCGACGGCTATCTGCTCGCGGTTGCCACGGGCAAGGGCAGGGCCGGTCTGGATCGCGGACTGGAGGCGACCGGCTTGGCGCCACGCTTCCATGCGACGCGTTGCGCCGATGAAAGCCGGTCGAAACCCCATCCGGCCATGCTTGAGGAATTGATATCGGTCTGTGGCGTGACGCCCACGGCAACCTTGATGATCGGCGATACCACCTTCGATCTGGAGATGGCCCGCAACGCCGGTGCGGCAGCGATCGGTGTGAGCTATGGCGTCCATCCCGAGGCCCATCTGCAGGCCCTGTCGCCTCTGACGATTCTCGACCGCATCACCGATCTGCCGGCTTGGCTTCGTGATTACCGTGCCGCCGCCTGAGCCGGCATGACCGTTGCGCGGCGACCGCCTGGCTACGCAGGTACCTGGATGCCCGCCGCACGCAACATATCGCACAGCCGTATCAAGGGTAGCCCGACCAGGGCACTCGGATCGTCCCCGCGCATGTGCCTGAGCAGGGATACGCCCAACCCCTCGGACTTGACGCTGCCGGCGCAGTCGTAAGGGCGCTCGGCTTGCAGATAACGTTCTATTTCATCCGCATCGAGTTCCCTGAATTCGATCTCGTAACTCACCACATCCTCCCAGCGGACGCCGGTGGCGGCGTCCAGCAGGCATAGCCCGGTATGGACGGCTACGCTTCGTCCCGAAGCCGCCAGCAGCTGGGATCTTGCCTGTTCGTGCGTGCCTGGCTTGCCGACGATTCGGTCATCGAGCACGACGCATTGATCGGAGCCGATCAGCAGGGCATGCGGGAAGCGCGGACGCAAGGCGCCGGCCTTGTCGCGGGATAGGCGTTCAACCAGTGCGCGGGGCGGTTCATCCGGTGCTGGCGTTTCGTCGATGGCTGGCGCGGCCGTTTCGAAGGGGAGTTCAAGCCGGGCGAGCAGCTCGCGTCGGTAGGGGGAGGACGACGCCAGTATCAGCTGCCGGCTCATGGCGCAATTTCAACCAGGGTTTCGTCCGGATTCACGCTGTCTCCCTTGACCACGTGAATAGTCTGCACCGTACCGCCGATGGCGGCCTGTATCTCGGTTTCCATTTTCATCGCTTCGATGATGAGCAGCGGGTCGCCGGCCTTGACGGTTTGTCCGATTTCGACCAGCACTTCGATGACGGTGCCCGGCATCGTGGTGGAAATCTGTCCCGGGCGCGTGGCGCGCGGGCGAAGGCTGCCGCCCGCGCGGGTGCGTTGCGCAGCTTCGCCGCCTTCTCCGCCGAGTTCGGCTTCGTCCAGGACCTCGAGCATGATTTCCTCGGGGATGCCGTCGACGGTGACATAAAACGGCCTGATGTCATCGCGTCGATGCCCGCTGCCGGTGACCTTTATATGGTAGGTTTCGCCATGCAGGGTGGCATTGAACTCCAGCGGCGCGGCACGGGGCGCGGCCGCTTCCCTCTGCGGTGGCGCGGGTGGGAGCAGAGGCTCCGGTTGCAGCGTGGATTCGGCGCGCTGCTTGAGGAACTCGGCCCCGATTTCGGGGAACATGGCGACGGTCAGCACATCTTCTTCCGTATGCGCGAACTCGCCGGCCTCCCGGCGCAGCCGATCCATTTCCGGGGGGAGCAGGTCGGCAGGGCGCTGCGTGATGGTTTCCTGGTTGCCGATCGCCTGGCGGCGCACGACCGGATTGACCCGGCCGGGTGCGCGGCCGTATCGCCCCTGGAAATACATCTTCACCTCGTTGGTGATGGTTTTGTAGCGCTCGCCGGTGATGACATTGAGTACGGCCTGGGTACCCACGATCTGCGAACTCGGCGTGACCAGCGGCGGATAGCCAAGATCCTCGCGGACGCGCGGGATTTCGGCAAGTACCGCGCCAAAACGGTCGAGCGCCCCCTGCTCGCGGAGCTGGTTGACCAGATTGGAGATCATGCCCCCAGGCAATTGGCTACTGAGCACGCGGGTGTCGACACCGGTGTACTCGCTTTCGAACTGGTGGTATTTCTTGCGCACCTCGCGGAAATAGAAGCCAATTTCCTGAATCAAGCCGAGATCCAGCCCGGTGTCGTACGGCGTGTTGGCCAGGGCCGCAACCATGGCTTCGGTGGGCGCATGGCTGGTGCCTCCGGCGAAGGCCGAGATGGCGGTGTCGATATGGCGGCAGCCGTTTTCGATGGCCTTGAGGTGGCACATCTCGGCTTGCCCCGAGGTGGCGTGTGTGTGCAGGTGGACCGGACAGTCGACGGCATCGGTGAGTGCCGCAAACAGCTCGGCCGTATTGAAAGGCGTCAGCAGGCCGGCCATGTCCTTGACGACGAGGCTGTCGCAACCCAGCTTGCGCAGCTGCTTGGCCTGGCGTACGAACTGTTCGACGGTATGCACGGGGCTTTGGGTGTATGAAATCGCGCCCTGGGCATGTTTGCCCGCGTGCTTGACCGCTTCGATGGCCGTCTTCACGTTGCGCAGGTCATTGAGCGCATCGAAGATGCGGAACACGTCGATGCCGTTGCCGGCGGCGCAGGCCACGAAATCGCGCACTACGTCGTCGGCATAGTGGCGGTAGCCGAGCAGGTTCTGTCCGCGTAGCAACATCTGCAACCGCGTGTTCGGCAGGGCTTCGCGCAGCTTGCGCAGACGTTCCCATGGATCTTCCTTGAGAAAGCGCAGGCAGGCGTCGAAGGTGGCGCCGCCCCAGACTTCGAGCGACCAGTAGCCGGCCCGATCCAGCCGTTCGCAGGCCGGGATCATGTCCTCCGTCCGCAAGCGCGTGGCAATCAGGCTCTGGTGGGCATCCCGGAGAATGGTGTCGGTGATGTGTACCTGTGTCATGGTCTGTCCCGCTGGGTCATAGGCCGTGATGGGCCGCAAGCGCGGCGGCGATGGCGGCGGCCACCTCGCGCGATGAGCGTTTGAGCGAGTATTCGGTCAATTCGGGATGCGCCTCGACGAAGCCGGTGTCGAAGCGCCCCTCGGCAAATGCCGGCATGTTGAGAATTTGCAGGTGGTAGGGGATCGTGGTCTTGACGCCGTACACGCCGATATCGTGCAAGGTGCGGCGCGCACGTCTCAACAGACCGTCCCAGTCGGGCGCCCAAACGATCAGTTTGGCCAGCATCGAATCGTAGTGCGGCGGTATGTAATAGCCGGTATAGATGGCGCCATCCGTACGCACGCCGGGCCCGCCCGGCGCGAAATAGCGCGTGATGCGGCCGAAGCTCGGCAGGAAGTCGTTTTGCGGATCCTCCGCATTGATCCGGAATTCGATCGCATAACCGTTACGTGCGATGTCCGCTTGTGTGTAACCGAGCGGCAAGCCGGCGGCCACGTTGATCTGAGATTGCACCAGGTCGACACCGGTGATCATTTCCGTGACGGGATGCTCGACCTGCAGTCGCGTGTTCATTTCCATGAAATAGAAGCTGCCGTCGCGGTCCAGCAGAAATTCGACTGTCCCGGCGTTGGTGTAGTCTACTGCCTGCGCGGCTCGCACCGCGAGTTCGCCGACGTATGCGCGCTGCTTGTCGTCGAGTTGTGGCGAGGGCGCGATTTCGAGCAGTTTTTGGTGCCTGCGCTGTATCGAGCAGTCACGTTCAAATAGGTGTACGACTTGACCGTGCGTGTCGCCCAACACCTGGACTTCGATATGCCGCGGATCGACTACGGCCTTTTCCATGAATATCTCGGCCGAGCCGAAGGCCTTGGTCGCTTCGGAGAGGACGCGGTCATAGTGGCGCCGAAGATCGTCAGGGCTGTCGCAACGGCGGATGCCGCGACCACCGCCTCCGGTGGTGGCCTTGAGCATGACCGGATAGCCGATCCCATCCGCCAGGGACAGCGCCTCTTCGATGCTGGTGAGATTGCCTTCGCTGCCGGGGACGACGGGAACTCCCGCGGCGATCATGGCCGCGCGCGCGGCCAGTTTGTCGCCCATGCGTTCGATGACTGCGGCGCTGGGGCCGATAAAAGCGATGCCGCGCGCCTCGCACTGGCGCGCAAAGGCGGCGTTCTCGGACAGGAAGCCGTAGCCCGGGTGGATGGCGTCGCAGCCCGAAGCGCGAGCCAGGTTTACCATGCGGTGCACGCTCAGGTAGCCGGACTGACTGTCAGGGCCGATGTAGTACGCTTCGTCGGCTTTCTTGACATGCAGTCCGTGCCGGTCCGCGTCGGTGTAGACTGCGACGGATGTGATGCCAAGCTCGGCGCATGCGCGGATGATGCGCACGGCGATCTCGCCACGATTGGCAATAAGGATTTTCTTGATCATGGCGTTATTATGGCCGCTGCGTGGTCGCTCGGGGGGGTGTCGGCGCTGGCGCCCGCGAAAGTATCCCAGCAAGACCGTGTGCGGGCAACCGCGCAACGCAGGTCGCGCGCCCTTGGCAGGCTTTGACAGAGCCCTCATAAAGCCAGTAAAATTGACGGCTTATGTCTGACAAGCTGCCTCAGCGTATCGACCCGATCAGGGCGGCGGAGCAAGGCCGGGTGTTGCGAGGGCGGGTGCCCGTCCGGCAACTGCCGCGGCTGTTCGAGGTCGTCGTGGCCGAAGGCGACCCTATCGAGGTTGAATTTCGCTTCGAGCGGGATATCGATCGGCGGCCTTTCGTCGCCCTCGATTGTCGAGCCGAGCTGCTGCTGCGCTGCGAGCGCTGTTTGGGCGAGGTCCGCTTCGAACTCGACCAGCGGCAGCGTCTGGAACTGATCGATGGTTCGGTCGGTACGGTCGAGCCAGGTCCGGAGAGCTTGGTGGTGGGCGAAGACGGACTGTATTTGCGGGATCTGCTGGAGGATGAGGTTTTGCTTGCCCTGCCGCTGATCCCGCGACACGGCTCGCGCGAAGCATGCGACCAGGAAAATCTGGTCTGGCTGGCCGGACCCGAAGTTGACGAGAAGCCGAAGCCCGAGCAGGCGGCCAATCCGTTCGACGTGTTGCGAACATTGAAAGACTGATAACTGGAGAGAAACACATGGCTGTTCAGCAAGGACGTACCACCCCGTCACGCCGCGGCATGCGCCGCTCGCACGACGCCCTCAAGCCGCCGGCGCTTTCCGTCGACCCGACTACGGGCGAGACGCACCGCCGTCATCACATCACGCCTGACGGCTTCTACCGCGGTCGTCAAGTAATCAAGCCGGAAGCCGTTTCCGAGGAATAAGCTCGCAAATCCCATCCGGATTTGTCGGTTATGACAGAGGCGCCGCGATCCTTGCGGCGCCGGAGGCTTGCATGACGCGCATCATCACGATCGCCCTGGACGCCATGGGTGGCGACATCGGGCCCTCCGTGACGGTTCCAGCGGCCGTCGAGTCGGTCCGTGAACACAGCGATCTCAGCCTGGTTCTGGTTGGCGACGAACAGGTCATACGAGCCGAACTGTCGCGCCTGGGCGCCAGCGAAGGCGAGCGCCTGAGCGTGCTACACACCACCCAGACCGTCGGCATGGACGAGCCGCCCGCACAGGCACTGCGCGGCAAAAAGGATTCGTCCATGCGTGTCTCGATCAATCTCGTCAAGCAGGGCAATGCGCAGGCTTGCGTCAGCGGCGGCAACACCGGCGCGCTGATGGCCACCGCCAAATACGTGCTCAAGACCTTGCCGGGTATCGATAGGCCCGCGATCTGCACCACGATTCCCGCGATCAAGGGGCATACTTATGTGCTGGATCTCGGGGCCAATGTCGATTGTTCGGCCGAACAGTTGTACCAGTTCGCGGTGATGGGGTCGGTACTGGTCAGTGCCGTCGACAATCAGGCGAGTCCGCGCGTCGGCCTGCTCAACATCGGCCAGGAAGACATCAAGGGCAACGACCAGGTTCGCGGCGCCGCGCAATTGCTCGAAAACAGCGATCTCAACTACATCGGCTTCGTGGAAGGCAATGACATCTTCCTCGGCGAGGTCGACGTGGTGGTGTGCGACGGATTCGCAGGCAATGTCGCGCTCAAGACCATGGAGGGTACCTCCAAGACCATTGCGCATTTTCTGCGCGAGGAATTCAGCCGTTCCTGGATGACCCGGCTCGCGGCCTTGTGCGCCGCACCGGTGCTCGGTGCGCTCAAACGCCGGATAGATCCGCGCAAATATAATGGTGCCAGCTTTCTGGGCCTCGGCGGTATCGTGGTCAAAAGCCATGGCTCCTCCGACAGCGTGGCCCTGCGCACCGCCATCGAGGTGGCGCGACTGGAGGTTGAAAAGGCCGTGCCGGCCCGCATCGACAGCCAGCTGGAGGCATTACTGGCCAGGCGCGCGAGCGCATGAGCATCTACGCGCGGATCGCGGGAACAGGCGGCTATCTGCCGGAGAGAATCCTGAGCAACCAGGATCTCGAGCGCATGGTGGAAACCAGCGATCAGTGGATCACCGAACGGACAGGTATCAAGAAGCGTCATATCGCGGCAGAGGGGGAAGCCACCTGCGATTTGGCCGAGGCCGCTTCGCGCCGCGCACTGGAAATGGCGGGGCGTCGCGCCGACGAGATCGATCTGATCGTGGTCGCAACGACGACGCCCGATCGCATCTTCCCGAGCACGGCGTGCCTGCTCCAGGCGCGTCTGGGCGCCGCGGCTGGGTGCCCTGCCTTCGACATCCAGGCCGTCTGCACCGGCTTTGTCTACGCCCTTGGCGTGGCAGACAAATTCATCCGTGCCGGCAGCGCGCGCTGCGCCCTGGTGGTGGGCGCCGAAACCTTTTCGCGCATTCTCGACTGGAGCGACCGCTCCACCTGCGTGCTGTTCGGCGACGGCGCCGGCGCCGTCATACTGGAGGCGAGCGAAACGCCGGGCATTCTATCCACGCATCTGCATGCCGACGGTCGCTACGAATCGCTGCTCAATGTGCCGTACGGAGTCTCTGAAGGGCACGAACACCTGGAGGCCGGCGAAGCCAAGGTCAAGATGCGCGGCAACGAAGTATTCAAGATTGCGGTCAACACGCTCGGTCGCATCGTCGACGAGACGCTGGCAGAGAATGGCATGAGCAAGTCGGACGTCGACTGGCTGGTGCCGCATCAGGCCAATATCCGCATTATCAATGCCACTGCACGCAAGCTCAGCATGCCGATGGAGCGCGTGGTAGTGACCGTGGATCAGCACGGCAATACCTCAGCCGCTTCGGTGCCGCTGGCGCTGGATGTCGCCGTTCGCGACGGGCGTATCCGCCGGGGCGAAACCGTGCTCATGGAGGCCTTTGGCGGCGGCTTTACCTGGGGATCGGCGATCCTGAAATTCTGAAGCCGCTGCGATACGCGCTGCCACCTTCGGCGCGCGTGCGTGCCGTGGGTCCGAGGGAGAATCGATGCCTACCGAAATAGAGCGCAAATTCCTGGTGACTTCCGATGCCTGGCGGCATCAGGCGTCGCGCAGCATCCGCTACCGGCAGGGCTATCTCGGGCCGGCCGAAACCAGTTCGGTGCGGGTTCGGGTGTCCGATAGTGCGGCATACCTCAACATCAAAGGGGCTACGCTGGGCGTCTCTCGCCTGGAATACGAGTACCCGATCCCGCTCGATGACGCACATGAAATGCTCGATCGACTTTGCCGGAAGCCCTTGATAGAGAAGACTCGCCATATCGTCGAACATGCCGGTCACCACTGGGAAATCGATGTCTTCGAGGGCGACAATGAGGGCCTGATCGTGGCCGAAATCGAGCTGGCGTCGGAAGACGAGTCGTTTGCTCGGCCGCCATGGCTGGGCACGGAAGTATCCGATGACGTCCGTTACTACAACGTCAGCCTGGTCGCTCACCCCTTCAAGGCCTGGGGGGCGTCCCGGGGCAGCTGCCCGTGAGCACGCAGGATTTCGATGCGGCATGCAGGCGCTGTGAGCGTCTGACCGGGTTCCTCGATACGGTCAAACGCAAACACCCCGCCTACCATTGCGCGCCGGTCGCTCCCTTTGGTGCGCGGCGAGCCCGCCTGCTTGTAGTTGGTCTGGCCCCCGGCATGCATGGCGCCAATGCCAGCGGGCGTCCCTTCACCGGAGACTATGCGGGCATACTCCTTTACCGCTGCCTGCATCGGCATGGCTTTTCGAATATGGCCGAGGTCACTGGACCGGATGATGGCCTGATCTTGCAAGATTGCCGCATTACTAATGCGGTCAAGTGCCTGCCGCCCGAAAACAAACCCACGGGCGGGGAGGTTGCGACCTGCAATGCCTATCTTGCTGCGGAGCTGCAGGCGCTGCCTCCGCGAGCGCTGATACTGGTGTTGGGTGGCGTAGCGCACAAGGCCACGATCCGTGCGCTCGGATTGAGGCAGGCGGAATACCCGTTTGCCCACGCTGCGGAATACGACCTGCCTGACGACCGGCACTTGCTCGCCTCCTACCATTGCAGCCGCTACAACACGCAGACGCGACGTTTGACCGAATCGATGTTCGATGCCGTCGTGCAGCGGGCGCGCGACTACCTCGATGGACAAGCCTGATCAGCCGGTTTTCGACGCCGCCCGCTTCCTCAAGAGCCTGACCCACCGGCCGGGCGTCTATCGCATGATGGGGGCCGACCAGCAATTGCTCTATGTCGGCAAGGCCAAGGATCTCAAGAAGCGCGTTTCCAGCTATTTCCGCGGGCGCGTGGCCAGCCCCCGTATCCGTGCGATGGTCGCACAAATACAGAGCATGGAGGTCACGGTCACCCACACCGAGGCCGAAGCGCTCCTGCTCGAAAACAATCTCATCAAGGCGCATCGGCCTCGCTACAACGTATTGCTTCGCGACGACAAGAGTTACCCCTATATCTTCGTATCCAAGGATGAAGATTATCCGCGGATCGGTTTTCACCGCGGCCCCAAAAAAGCACCGGGCCGTTACTTCGGGCCTTATCCCTCCGCGCAGGCCGTCCGGGAGACATTGGGCACGCTACAGCGCCTGTTTCGCGTCAGGCAGTGCGAAGACAGCTTTTTCGCCAATCGTACGCGTCCATGTCTTCAGTACCAGATCAAGCGGTGTACCGCGCCCTGTGTCGGCTATGTCGCCCCGGTTGACTACCAGTCGGACATCAACCGGGCCGTGCGCTTTCTCGAAGGCCATTCAGGCGAGTTGATCGAGGAGCTGGTCGGTGAAATGACGCGCGCTTCCGCCGAGTTGGCATTCGAGCGGGCGGCGCGCTACCGCGACCAGATCGATACGCTTAGGCAGATCAGCGAACGCCAGTACGTCAGTTCGGAGAAAGGTGGAGACGTCGACCTGGTCGCGCTCGCACGTGCAGGCGAACATGCCTGCGTTCAGGTGTTCTGCATAAGAGGAGGCCGCAATCTGGGCAACAAGGCGCTGTATCCGAAAATCCCGGCCGATATGGAGGCCGCCGAAGCGATGCAGGGTTTTCTGGAGCAGTATTACCTGGACCGCGAGACGCCGTCGGAGATCATTGCTGCACCGTCACCGGAGGACCCGGCTGTACTGGCCGAGGTGCTTTCCGCGCAGACATCGCGACGCGTCAGCATCACTGGCGCCGTGCGTGGGCAGCGGGCACGTTGGCTTGGGTTGGCGGCGCAGAATGCCGAGCAGGCATTGCTCGCGCGACAGGCGGGGCGCGCCAACGTTTCCAAGCGTCTGGAAGCGCTCCAGTCGGTGTTGGCGTTGGATCAGCCACCCGCGCGCATCGAATGTTTCGATATCAGTCATACGCGTGGAGAGGCCGCCGTCGCTTCGTGCGTGGTATTCGGCCTGGAAGGTCCGATCAAGTCGGATTATCGCCGCTTCAACATCGAGGGGATTACGCCGGGCGACGATTATGCCGCAATGCGTCAGGCGCTCACACGTCGCTACTCCCGCCTCAAATCGAGCGACGGGGCGATGCCCGACGTGCTGCTGATCGATGGCGGAAGAGGTCAGGTACACGAAGCCGAGCGCGTGCTTGAGGAACTCCAGGTTGCCGACACGGCGATCGTCGGCGTGACCAAGGGGGAAGGCCGCCGCCCCGAGCTCGACACGCTCACCTTGAGTCGTCATGGCGCGCCCGTTAGACTGCCTTCGCACCACCTGGCACTGCATCTCGTGCAACAGATCCGCGACGAAGCGCATCGGTTCGCCATCAGCGGTCACCGCCAGCGGCGCGCCAAGGCCCGCACCACTTCACCCCTGCAGTCGATCCCCGGCCTGGGAGTCAAACGCCGTCAACAGCTATTGATGCATTTTGGCGGCATGCGTGGCATCGAGCGAGCGGGGGTCGAGGAACTGGCCAAGGTGCCAGGCATCAGTCTGCACCTGGCCGAGCAGATATATGAACATTTTCATGGCGATACTGGATGATCTTCAACATTCCCATCATGCTTACACTGCTGCGGATTGCGTTGATCCCGGTATTCATTCTGGTGTTCTATCTGCCATGGCATTGGGCGCCGCCCGTGAGCGCGCTGATATTCACGCTCGCGGGCATCACGGACTGGGCTGATGGCTACCTCGCGCGTCGCTGGAATCAGACTTCTCGCTTCGGCGCGTTTCTGGACCCGGTTGCAGACAAATTGATGGTGACCGCGGCACTGGTGATGTTGGTGGAGCAATATGCATCGCCCTGGCTGACCATTCCGGCGATCGTTATCATCGGGCGCGAAATCACCGTATCGGCATTGCGTGAGTGGATGGCGGAGGTCGGTGAGCGCCGCAAGGTCGCGGTCGCCTTCGTTGGCAAATTGAAAACCGCCACTCAGATGGGGGCCTTGGTGCTGCTGCTTTACCAGTGGCCGCTCTTCGGTATCGACATTCGTCAGCTCGGCCTGGTGCTATTGTATGTCGCGGCCTTTTTCACGTTGATCTCGATGATCAAATACCTGACGGCGGCCTTCAGGCCGTGAGCGTCAATGCCGGGTCGTCGCGATCCGATACGCGTAAACCGTTGACGGCTTGATTCGAATGACATATAAATGCGGCCCCGCCACCGAACGACCGGACAGGCTATGTGGCGGGGTCGACGAGGTCTCCGAAACCTGGTTGACATAAAAATACCGGGCCGATAGGATTGTCGCCCTTCGCGGGAATAGCTCAGTTGGTAGAGCACAACCTTGCCAAGGTTGGGGTCGCGAGTTCGAGTCTCGTTTCCCGCTCCAGATTCTCTTAAAACCCCGGCATCGCCGGGGTTTTTCGTGTCGGCGCCGATGATGCTATCATCCGGCGCAACCCAAGGCTGGGTGGCAGAGTGGTTATGCAGCGGCCTGCAAAGCCGTGTACGCCGGTTCGATTCCGACCCCAGCCTCCATTCCCTGAATCATGCATATGCCGGCCCGGATGGCGAAACTGGTAGACGCAGGGGACTTAAAATCCCCCGGCCTTGGCCTTGCCGGTTCGAGTCCGGCTCCGGGCACCACCCCAGTCGGGCTTGCGGCGCATCGATCCGTTTTCCGAGGGCGTTAGGATGGGGCTTGGCCCGGTCATGCTCGATATCGACGGTCCGACGTTGACCGCTGAGGCGCGCCGGAGTCTTACGCACCCGCGTACGGGCGGCGTGATTCTCTTTACCCGCAACTTCGAAAACGTCGCCCAGCTGAGTGAGCTGACGGCCGAAATCCATGCCTTGCGCGATCCGCATCTGCTGATCGCGGTGGATCACGAAGGCGGGCGTGTGCAGCGTTTCCGCGACGGCTTCACGCGCCTGCCGCCTGCCGCCGCTTTGGGCCGCGTGTACGATCGGGACCGCGACCAGGGCCTGCAGCTTGCCGAGCGCGCCGGTTGGTTGATGGCGGCAGAATTGCGCGCCGTAGGCGTGGATTTCAGCTTCGCACCGGTGCTTGATCTGGCGCATGGCTTGAGCGGCGTGATCGGCGACCGGGCGTTTCACCGTCAGCCGGCGGCCGTGATCGCCCTGGCGCAGGCCTATGTCCGCGGCATGCGCGGCGCCGGCATGCAGGCGGTGGGCAAACATTTTCCGGGGCACGGCGGCGTGCGTGAGGATTCGCATCTCACGCTGCCGGTGGATGCGCGCGAGTTCGAGGAAATCGAGGCGCACGACTTGCGACCGTTCGCGCAGCTAATGGATGGCACGTTGGCCGGGATCATGCCCGCGCATGTGCAATACAGCCAGGTTGATCCATTACCGGCCGGCTTCTCTCGGTTCTGGCTGCAAACCGTATTGCGCGAACGCCTGAGCTTCTCGGGCGCGATTTTCAGCGACGATCTCAGCATGGCCGGGGCCGAACACGTCGGTGGATATGCGGCACGTGCCGAGGCGGCGCTCTCGGCCGGCTGCGATATGCTGCTGGTCTGCAATCACCCCGAGGGCGCTGCCGAGATGCTTGAGGCGCTGGAGACACGCGAGCCCGACCCGGTAGCGCAGGTTCGATTGGCTCGGATGCACGGCCAGGGCTCAGCGATGGGGTTGTCTCGCCTGCGGTCGCGACCCGAATGGTCGGCAGCCGTCGCGGTTCTGTCGCCCCTGTTGACGTCGTCCTCGGCAGAGCTCAACGTCTGAATCGTCCTGATCCAAGGGCAAGGGAGTCGCATGGATTGGCATCAAATCGTGCAAATGGCGTCGTCGTTCATGCAACGGCACGACATGGCAGGTTGGGTGTTGCAGGTGTTTCTGGTCGTGTTTGCGGCGGTCACGGCCAACATGCTCGTCGGACGCCTGCTCGACCGGCTGGGTCGGCAGACGGCCAAGACCCGCAATATCTGGGATGACGCGCTGGTCAATGCAGCCAGGAGGCCGCTGCGTCTGCTGGTGTGGGTAATTGGCATCGGCTTCGCCGGCGATATCATTCTCCACGATACCGGCGCCACATTGTTTACCGCCGTCAATCCGCTGCGTACGGTCGGCGTGATCGGATCGCTGGTCTGGTTCGTGGTGCGCTTTGCACAGGAAATAGAGCTGGGGTTGGTGGAACACCGGCAGGCACGCGGCGAGCCGGTCGATCTGACCACGGTCAAGGCCATGGGCCGACTGGTGCGGGCGTCGGTGCTGATCACCGGCGCACTGATCGCCCTGCAAAGCCTTGGGTTCAGTGTTTCCGGGGTATTGGCGTTCGGCGGCATCGGCGGTATCGCCATCGGTTTTGCCGCGCGCGACATCCTGGCGAATTTCTTCGGCGGCCTGATGTTGTACCTCGATCGTCCGTTCGCGGTCGGCGACTGGATCAGTTCGCCCGATCGCGACATCGAGGGCACGGTGGAAGACATCGGCTGGCGGCTGACGCGGATCAGGCGTTTCGACAAGCGTCCCGTGTATGTGCCGAATTCGATGTTCGCCAGCATGGCCGTGGTCAATCCGTCGCGCATGAGCCACCGCCGCATTTATGAGACCATCGGCATTCGCTACGACGACCTTGCTGCAATGGGGCCGATCGTGGCGGAGGTCGAGTCGATGCTGCGCGCACGCGACGATATCGACACCACGCAGACGCTGATGGTCTATTTCAGCGCCTTCAATCAGTCGTCTTGCGATTTCATGGTCTACTGCTTCACGCGCACCACGGCCTGGGCGGAATATCTCGCCGTCAAGCAGGACGTTTTGCTGAAAATTGCTGACATCGTGGACACGCATGGCGCGCAGATCGCATTCCCGACCCGAACGCTGCATCTCGCCAGTGCACCCGCTGGTGTACCGGTAGGGAGCGGAGCGTGAAGCGCCCGCGCATCGGCCTCGCACTGGGCAGCGGTTCGGCACGCGGTTGGGCGCATATCGGCATCATCCGTGCGCTCAAGGCGCGTGGCATCGAGCCGGACGTGGTGACGGGAACCTCCATCGGCGCGCTGGTCGGCGCAGCCTACGTCACCGGCATGCTCGATCCTTTCGGCGAATGGGTGGAGCGATTGACATGGCGGGAGATGGTGAGCCTGCTCGATGTCCGTTTCAATGGCGGCCTGATCGATGGCGCGCGCCTGCTGGATGCCCTTGAGTCGCTGATTCCAGAGCACGAGATCGCCACCTGCCGAGTGCCGTACGGGGCGATTGCCACCGACCTGACCAGCGGCAACGAGGTATGGCTGCGCGAAGGGTCGATTCTCGCCGCTGTCCGGGCCTCGATCGCCTTGCCAGGCCTGTTTTCGCCGATTCAGCGCGAGGGACGCTGGCTGGTCGACGGCGGCCTGGTCAATCCGGTGCCCGTGTCCCTGTGCCGTGCGCTGGGCGCCGATATAGTCATCGCCGTGGACCTGAACTCCGACCTGCTGCGTCGGCACGAAATTCCCGATCCTGAGGCGCCCGATCCGCCACCGCTCGAAACCCAGGTGGAAGAGGGCGCGCTGACCGCCAGTCCATGGATGCGCTGGTTGACACGGCTTGTTCGGCGCTCAGGCGACAAGCGGGAGGTGGAATGGCCGTCGATACTCGAAGTCGTCGCCCGCAGCCTCAACATCATGTCGGTGCGGATCACCCGAAGCCGCATGGCGGGCGACCCGCCGGACGTGCTGCTCGCGCCCAGGCTGGCGCACATCGGTCTGATGGAATTCCATCGCGCGGAAGAGGCCATCGGAGCCGGACTCGAGGAGGTGGAGCGCAATGGCGCAGAGCTCGATGCGCTCTTGGGGCATGCTCCTCGGGATTGAGTGCGCGTCGGTTTGCTTGACGACCCGAAATATTAGTGAGTGCTAAAGGTGGCAAAGCCCAGGGCGCATGCCTATAATGCCGCCTCCTTTCGATGCACTATGGAGTGATCCCATGGCTGACAAGCTGTTGATCGTGATGGTGAACACCGATCCCGCCAATCCCTCTGAGCTGGGTGCGCCCTTCTTCCAGGCCACGGTGGCCGCGGCGATGGAATACGAAGTTGAAGTGATCCTGACCGCCCGTGCCGGCGAGCTGGCCAAGACCGGCGTTGCGGAAAAGCTGTTCGTTCAGGAAGGCAGCGAGAAGTCGGTCTACGATTTCATCAAGGACGCTCACGAGGCCGGTGTGTCCTTCAAGGTTTGCACCCCGACCCTGGATCTGTGGGGCAACGACCTGATCCCGGAGATCGAGGAAACCGTCGGCGGCGCCTACGTGATCAGCGAGGCGATGGACGACGACACCGTCACCTTCACCTACTAAGGAGACGACGATGGGCGGCACTCACTCCGATGAACGGACCGTGCCGTCCGTTGGGCCGGGTCCCGACGACGCGGCCCGCGTTTTGCGCGAAGCCGACTGCCTGCACAGCGCCGAGGAGGTGGAGCGGGCGATCGACGCGCTGGCGGCTTCGGTGAGCCAGGCCTATGGCTCACTGAACCCCTTGCTGCTGGTGGTGATGACGGGCGGATTCGTGTTTGCCGGCCAGCTGCTGACCCGTCTTAACTTCCCCCTGCAGGTCGATTACCTGCATGCGACACGCTATCGAAGCGGCACCCAGGGGCACGACGTGCAATGGCGGGTGCATCCCAAGATTCCGCTCGATGGTCGCCATGTCCTGGTCATCGACGACATTCTCGACGAAGGACACACCCTGCACGCGGTCATCGAGAGCTGCCGCGCGGCGGGTGCCCAGAGCGTGGGCACGGCCGTGCTCGTCGACAAGCAGCATGATCGCAAGTTTCGAGACATCAAGGCCGACTTCGCCGGCCTCGCGGTGGCCGACCGCTACGTGTTCGGCTACGGACTCGACTATCACGAATTTCTGCGCAATGCGCCCGGCATCTATGCCGTGGCCGAAGCCGAGCATTTGGCATGAGCGCGATCGCCATCATCGGCGGCACCGGCCTGACCAGGCTCGGCAGTCTCGAGATCGCCCGCCGAGAGGTGATTCACACGCCCTACGGCGAACCTTCCGGCCCGGTAACCCATGGACATCTGTTCGGGCGCGAGGTGGCCTTCCTCCCGCGTCACGGACCCGGTCACACCATCCCGCCTCACCAGGTGAATTACCGTGCCAATCTCTGGGCACTGCACCACATCGGTGTCGAGCAGGTGATTGCCGTTGCTGCGGTCGGCGGCATCACCGAGCGGATGAAACCGGCTTGTCTGGTGATTCCAGACCAGATCATCGATTACACCTGGTCCCGCGCGCATACCTTTTATGAGGGCAGCCTCAAGCAGGTCACGCACGTGGATTTCACGGAACCCTACAGCCTCGAACTGCGCCACGCCATGATTGCCGCGTGCGCGGCGGCCGGGATTGGGCATGTGGATCGCGGCACCTATGGCGCCACCCAGGGTCCCCGCCTGGAATCCACTGCCGAGATCGACCGCATGGCGCGCGATGGCTGCGATCTTGTCGGCATGACCGGCATGCCGGAGGCGGGACTCGCACGCGAGCTCGGTCTGAGTTATGCGACCTGCGCGGTGGTGGCCAACTGGGCGGCCGGGCGCGGCACGGGTGAAATCACCATGGAAGAGGTGGGGCAGAATCTGGACATCGGCATGCGCGATGTCGCCCGCATGCTTGAGGCCTTAATGCCGCTGCTCTAGCCGCCGGGGCGATCCGTGCCCGCGGGCTTGTCCGACCGTGACGCGATTCCGCCGCGTGGCCCGCCCGTATCCATGTCTCGCCCCATGCCGGGCTGCCAGACATCCGCATGTAGCTGCTCGTCCAACACCCAGCGTCCCGGGCCAGGCTGGCCGCAATAGGCGTCGAGCAACCGCGCAAATGCGCGACGCGCTATTGGGCGCGCGCCGAAGCGCGCGAGATGGGCGGTATCCTGCTGACAATCGATCAGGGGAAATCCCCAGGCATCCAGCTGGCAGGCGAGGGTGGTCAAGGCGATTTTGGAGGCGTCGTTGACCCGGCTGAACATCGATTCGCCGAAAAACACACGCCCGATGGCGACGCCGTACAGTCCTCCGACGAGCACGCCTTGCGCATCACGAACCTCGACCGAGTGCGCGTGCCCGAGCGTATGCAGCCGAATATATGCGCGTTGCATCTCACGAGTGATCCAAGTGCCGCGGGTGTCGCCGCGAGGTGCCGCGCACGCGCCCACGACCGCTGCGAAATCGGTATCGAGGTCGACCGAGAAACCTTTGTTGCGCAAGGCTTTGCGCAGGCTGCGGTGAAGCTTGAATTCATTCAGAAACAGCACCGCGCGCGGATCAGGCGACCACCATAGGATCGGCTGGCCGGTTTCGTACCAAGGGAATATCCCCTGGCGATAGGCGCTGAGCAAGCGCGAAGGTTCAAGCCCGCCACCGGCTGCGAGCAGCCCGTCGGGCTCCTTCAGGGCGGCCTCCAGCGGCGGAAAGGGCTGTTCGGGATCGGCCGGATTCAGCCAGGCCAGTTCACTCATGCCGTGGGATCCGCGTCTACACGATACGGCGAGAGGCTCATCAGTGATTCGCACTCGCGACTCATGGCGGTTTCTTCGCGGCGGCAGAAGGCCTCGAGATGAGGTCTGAAACCGGCATCGGCGATCCAGTGAGCCGACCAGGTGCGGGTCGGCAGGAAACCGCGCGCGATCTTGTGCTCGCCCTGCGCGCCGGGTTCGAAACGCTGCAGGCCCTCGGCAATACAGTAATCGATCCCCTGGTAATAGCAGGCCTCGAAATGCAGATCCTCGATCGTTTCCCGGCAGCCCCAGTAGCGTCCATACAGGGTGTCGTCGCCGCGAAAGTTCACCGCGCCAGCAATCCATTCGCCCCCACGTCTGGCCATGACCAGCACGAAGCGACGTCCCAGCGAATGTGCGATCTTGCGGAAGAAATCGAGGGTCAGCGTCGGCACGCCCATGTGCCGTTCGAAGGTGTTCAGGTAAAAATCGTGGAAGGTTGCGATCAGCGTTTCGTCCACTTCGTCGCCGTGCAGCACATGCAGCGTGACGCCCTGCTCGGATACCCGTCGCCGTTCGCGGTTAACCTTCTTGCGCTTGCGCGAACTGAACGTGCCGACGAAGTCGTCGAAGCTGCCGTAGCCGCGGTTTTCCCAGTGGTACTGGCAGCCGAGCCGGCGCATCAGACCATGGTGTTGCAGGCGTTCGGTTTCGTCCTCCTGCGTGAAAAGCCAGTGCGCGCCCGACAGGCCATTGCGCCGGGCGAACTCGATCGTCTGCTCGATCATGAGGTCGACTAGGGCTTCGGGTTGCGGGGCGTCGGGAGCGATCAGCAGCCGCCTTCCCGTTGCCGGGGTGTAGGGGACGGCGGCGACCAGTTTGGGGTAATAGGACAGACCGTTGCGTTCGTAGGCGCCGGCCCAAGACCAGTCGAAGACGAACTCGCCGTAGGAATTAGTTTTGGCGTACAGCGGGGTGGCCGCGACCAGGCGCCCGTCGTCATGGACGAGCAGGTGATGAGGGTGCCAGCCGTAGGGCTGCAGGCATTCGGTGTTTTCGAGTGCGTGCAGGAAGGCGTGGCTCAGAAAGGGGTCGCGCGCGCCGCCCAGTGCATCCCAGGCTTCGGGGGCGATCTCCCCCAGTCCCTGATGAATGCTGACCTCAAGCGCCACGCGCGCGACTCCCGCCGGGTCTGCCGGTCCTCAGTCTTCCGTATTGCGATGCGCCAGCCGATCCAGATAGCGTTCAGCATCGAGCGCCGCCATGCACCCGGTACCAGCGGAGGTGATCGCCTGCCGGTAGACGTGATCCATGACGTCGCCGGCGGCGAACACGCCGGGCACGCTGGTGGCCGTCGCCTCGCCGTCGAGTCCGGATTTGACGCGGATATAGCCATTGTTCATGTTGAGCTGTCCTTCGAACAGGCTCGTGTTCGGTTGATGGCCAATGGCGATGAACACGCCCATGACGGCGATGTCTTCGTGGCTGCCGTCCTCGGTGTGCCGCAGGCGCAGCCCAGTCACGCCGCTGTCGTCGCCGAGCACTTCGTCGATTTCGCGGTGCCAGAGCAGCCGGACGTTGCCGCTGCGGGCCTTCTCGAACAGGTGCTCCTGCATGATCTTCTCGGCACGCAGGCTGTCGCGGCGGTGGATCAGGGTGACCTCGGCGGCGATGTTGGACAGATACAGCGCCTCTTCGACCGCGGTATTGCCGCCGCCGACGACGGCAACCTTCTGGTTGCGATAGAAGAAGCCGTCGCAGGTGGCGCAAGCGGACACGCCCTTGCCCTTGAAGCTGTCCTCGGAGGGCAAGCCAAGATATTTGGCCGAGGCGCCGGTGGCGATGATCAGCGCGTCGCAGGTATAGGTGCCGGAATCGCCGATCAGGGTGAAGGGGCGTTGCTCCAGCTTCACGGTATGGATGTGGTCGAACACGCATTCGGTGCCGAAGCGCTCGGCGTGCTTGCGCATGCGTTCCATGAGATCCGGACCCTGGACGCCTTCGTCGTCGCCGGGCCAGTTGTCGACGTCGGTCGTGGTCATCAGCTGACCACCCTGTTCGAGGCCGGTGATCAGCAGCGGCTGCAGATTGGCGCGTGCGGCGTAGACCGCCGCGGTGTAGCCGGCCGGTCCGGAACCCAGGATCAGCAGACGGCTGTGACGAGGATCGCTCATGTATAATCCTTGCGTGGTCGAGTGGGTGGGCCGGGTCATCAAAGGTGGGGGCGATCACCTCGGCTTTCAATCGCGCGGATGGTAGCTTGAAACCACCCGCATCGGCAAAACGTGTCAGATTGGGAGGCGCGCAGTGCGCTGCTACGTCGTCTGACGCGGATTTGAAATAAAATGTCCGATCTATCAAACTCATAGAAAGGATATTTCATTCAGGGTATAAAGTTCTTGGTCGATTCCTCCACTTCGAGGCGCAGCTGGCTGCGCGCACTCAATGTCAGCCGCGCACGCGGGCTGCGCGAGGGGGCGCTGTTCGTGTTCGGAGCGGCCGGTCTGTACCTGTTGCTCGCGCTGCTCAGCTACCATGCTGGAGACCCCGGTTGGTCGCAGACCGGTACGGGGCGGCCAGTGGCGAATCTGGCCGGTCGAGCAGGGGCCTGGTTCGCCGATTTCTTCCTCTATTTTTTCGGCTATATGGCCTATCTCGCGCCGCTGATGGTGATCTACAGCGGCTATCTGGTGTTCAGAGGCCGCCCGAGCGACGGCGAATTCGATCCGGCGGCTTTCGCCTTGCGTTGGCTGGGCTTCGCCGTCACGGTGACTTCGGGCTGCGGCCTTGCCTCCGAGCACTTCGCGCCGGGCTACCTGCCGCTGGATGCAGGGGGGGTGCTGGGCGACCTGGTCAGCGGGCGCCTAGTGCCGGTGGTGGGCGGGCTGGGTTCCACCCTCATGCTGCTGGGCGTCTTCCTGGCGGGCGTGACGTTGTCCACCGGGCTGTCGTGGCTGCGCCTGATGGATCTGACCGGCCGGCTGGCGGTCGCCATCGGGCGGGCCATCAGTCGCAGACTTGCGGTCTGGCGCGAGCGCCGCGAAGCGAATCGGGCGCGGCAGACGCGCGAAACCGCCGTCAAGGTGAAAACGGTGAAGCGGGCGCAATTGCCCAAGCCCAAGATCGAGCCGAAGCTGGTCAAACCCCAGATCAGTGCACGCGTCGAGCGCGAACGCCAGATACAGCTCTTCGATGCGGCCGCCGAAGGCGGGCTGCCCTCGCTGTCGCTGCTCGACCCGCCGCAGGCGTCGGATGCCGGGTACTCGGAGGAGGCGCTGGCAGCGATGTCGCGGCTGGTCGAGCTCAAATTGGCCGATTTCGGCATCGAGGTTGCTGTGGTCGCGGTGCATCCCGGTCCGGTGATCACGCGCTTCGAATTGCAGCCGGCTGCCGGCATCAAGGTGAGCCGCATCACCAATCTCGCCAAGGATCTGGCGCGCGCGCTGGCGGTGGTAAGCGTGCGCATCGTCGAGGTCATCCCCGGCAAGTCGGTGATCGGACTGGAGATTCCCAACGAGCACCGGGAAGTGGTCGCACTTTCCGAAATGCTGCGTTCCAAGGCCTACGACGACTCCAAGTCTCATCTGACGCTGGCGCTCGGCAAGGATATCGCAGGTATCCCGGTGGTGGCCGATCTTGCGCGCATGCCGCACCTGCTGGTGGCCGGCACCACCGGTTCCGGCAAGTCCGTGGCCGTCAACGCCATGCTGCTCAGCCTGCTGTACAAGGCGAGCGCGCGGGACGTGCGCATGATCCTGATCGATCCGAAGATGCTGGAACTGAGCGTTTACGACGATATTCCGCACCTGCTCACGCCGGTGGTCACCGACATGAAGGACGCGGCCAACGCATTGCGCTGGTGCGTGGCCGAGATGGAGCGCCGATACAAGCTGATGTCCATGCTCGGCGTGCGCAATCTGGCCGGATTCAATCGCAAGGTTCAGGACGCGATCGACCAGGGACAGCCGCTTGCCGATCCACTTTATAATGCCGCCGCCGCGTTCGATCCGGAAGCTCCGACACCCACCCTCGAAACACTGCCCTACATCGTCGTGGTAGTGGACGAATTCGCCGACATGATGATGGTGGTTGGCAAGAAGGTGGAAGAACTGATCGCTCGTCTCGCGCAAAAGGCGCGTGCGGCTGGTATCCATCTGATTCTGGCTACCCAGCGTCCCTCGGTCGACGTGATCACAGGCCTGATCAAGGCGAACATCCCGACCCGCATCGCATTCCAGGTCTCATCGCGCATCGACTCGCGGACCATCCTCGACCAGATGGGGGCGGAGCAGCTGCTCGGCTATGGCGACATGCTCTATCTGCCGCCCGGCCGCGCACTGCCGGACCGCATACATGGCGCCTTCGTGGCCGATCAGGAGGTGCATCGGGTCGTTGAGGCGCTCAAGCGCAGCGGACGTCCGGATTACATCGAGTCCATCGTCAACGACCCATTGCCCGGCGACGGCATTCCCGGTCTGGAGCAGGGTGGCGACGAAGGGCGTGAAACCGACGCCCTTTACGATCAGGCCGTCGCCATTGTCACCGAGTCGCGCAAGGCTTCGATCTCCTATGTGCAGCGTCGCTTGAAGATCGGCTACAACCGCGCCGCGCGCATGATCGAGGATATGGAGGCAGCAGGCATCGTCAGCCCGGTGCAGTCCAACGGCAACCGGGAAGTCATTGCCGCGCCCCCGCCGGAAGCCTGAACCGACCGGCTCTCCCCGACAGCGCCCGGCGCGGTTAAGATGAGCGCCGGCCTGTCGACTTCCCAATCATCCCACTGGAGCCTTTGACCATGTTGCCTCGTTTTCTGCGGCTGATGCTATTGTCTTGCGGGTTGCTCTGCGGCTTGCCGGCCCATGCCGATGCCATCGCGCAACTGGAGCACTTCTTCCAGCAGGCACACAGCCTCAAGGGGCAGTTCGTGCAGCGTGTCTATGAAACGCAGGGACCGTTGTTGCGCACCACCTCGGGTACGTTCGAACTGGCCCGTCCGGACCGTTTCAACTGGACCTACGCCAAGCCGCACGAGCAGCAGATCGTCTCCGACGGCAAGAAGATGTGGATATACGACAAGGACCTGGCGCAGGCCACGGTCAGTCCGGTTGCCAAGAAGCTCGGCCAGGCCCCGATTGCATTGCTCGGCGGCGGCACGCCCCTGAGCGAATCCTTCAAACTGAGCGATGATGGCGCCCGCGAAGGCCTCGACTGGGTGGAACTGATACCGAAACAACAACGGAACGCGCAATTCGATCGCATCCTGCTGGGCTTGAGTGCCGGTCTGGTTCGCCAGATGGTGCTCTACGATCAGTTCGGTCACCGCACCGTGATCCAGCTGACGCACATCGCACTCAATCCTGCATTGCCGGCGTCCGATTTCAGTTTCTCCGCGCCGCCCGGCGTGGATGTCGTCGACGGCATGTAGCGTCAGCGAATCGATGGCGGATCTGCTCGACAATGCATTCGCGGACCACCGGCCGCTGGCAGACCGCATGCGCCCGGTCGATCTTGGGTCGTTCATCGGACAGCGGCACTTGCTGGCGCCCGGCAAGCCGTTGTGGCGGGCGATCGCCGAAGGTCGCTTGCACTCGATGGTGCTCTGGGGGCCGCCGGGCACGGGCAAGACCACACTGGCGCGCCTGCTGGCGCGCCAGGGCGATGCGCAGTTCCTGAGTCTTTCGGCGGTGCTTTCGGGGGTCAAGGACATACGCGAGGCCGTGTCACAGGCACGTGCCGCACGCGTGGCTTCGCAGCGCGCGACCGTGTTGTTCGTCGACGAGGTCCACCGTTTCAACAAGGCTCAGCAAGATGCCTTTTTGCCGCATGTTGAAGACGGCACCGTTTTCTTCGTGGGCGCGACGACGGAAAATCCTTCCTTCGAACTGAACAACGCCTTGCTGTCCCGGGTTCGCACCTATGTGCTGCGGGCGCTCGATGCCGAGGATATCGGCGATGTGCTGCGCCAGGCACTGGACGACACGCAGCGAGGGCTGGGCGGGCAGGGGCTCGTGATCGCCGACGAAGCCCTTGCGATGCTCGTCGCCGCCGCGGACGGCGATGCGCGTCGTGCGCTCAATCTGCTCGAACTCGCGGCGGATCTGGCGGGCGACGCGGCAAGGCGGGGCTGCATCGACGAAGACGTGGTGCGCGAGGCGGCGAGCCAGTCGCTACGTCGCTTCGACAAGGGCGGCGAGTATTTTTACGATCAGATTTCCGCGCTTCACAAGTCGATCAGAGGATCGAGTCCGGATGCCGCCTTGTATTGGTTCTGCCGCATGATCGATGGCGGCTGCGATCCTCTGTACATTGCGCGACGCTTGCTGCGCATGGCGAGCGAGGATATCGGCAACGCGGACCCGCGCGCGCTGGAAATGGCGCGTGCAGCCTGGGACGCCTATGAGCGCCTGGGCAGCCCGGAGGGGGAGCTGGCGCTGGCCCACACGGTGGTGTATCTCGCCGCGGTGCCCAAGAGCAATGCGGTGTATACCGCCTACAAGGCCGCCATGGCTTCGGTGCGGGCCCATGGCACGCTGGAGGTGCCGCTGCATCTGCGCAATGCCCCGACCGGCCTGATGCGTTCCCTCGATTACGGCAAGGATTATCGCTACGCGCACGACGAGGAGGATGCCTACGCCGCCGGCGAGCGCTATTTCCCCGACGGCATGGCGGAAGAACATTATTACGAACCGAGCACGCGAGGCCTGGAAGCCAAAATTCGTGCCCGCCTGGAAGATCTGCGCGCGCGCGACCAGGCGGCGCGCAGGGCATCGGAAGAGTGAGCGTGCCGGCCGTTCAGGTTGCCGGCGGCGCGACCAGCCCGAGATGGGTGGGCGAAAGCGGCGCGCCGGCGCGTGGGCGCGACGGCAGCCTGATGGGCGCCGCTTTGTCGTCCGCGTGTGTCTGGCCGGCTTCGAGATGCATCCATGCCGCGTCCAGCGCCGCGTAGGCATACGGCAGCAGAGGCAGATAACGCGCCGCCAATGCCGGCCAGCCGAGCAAGGCGTCGAAATGCTGCACGTGTGGCACGTGCCAGCAGATCGGGTGGCGCCCGTGCGCGTGCAGCCAGGCATGGTAGGGCAGGCTGCTGAAGGCCGGAGGAATGAGCCCGTCGTCTTCGCCATGAACGATCCACAGGGGCAGGTCCGCATGCGGTAGCGCAGCCGCAGTGGCGTCGATACCGTTACGTAGCGCGCAGGCATCGGCATCGTCACCGGTTGCCAGGGCCTGCAAGCGCAGAACGGATTCGATCAACGGTTGCCCGGCGACCAGGCTAGTGGGCACCACACCCAGGCTGGGCGGTAATCCGGGGGCGTCCGGCCACCAGCTGGCGCGCAGGGCCGCCCCGCCCGAGTGCAGGCGGCCCTGCGCATCGGGCACCAGCGCTTCGAAACGTTCGTCGCCCGGCAAGCCGCCGGCCGGGCAACGCAGATAAGCGCCGGCATAGGCGGCACCCGCCCCGCGCCAGGTTTCGATATCCCCGGTGAGCAGCGCCGCCTGCAGCGCGGCGGGGGGCCAACCGGCCGCGAGCAGACGTTCCAGCGCCTCTTGCGATCGCGCCTCGGGCGAGGCGGAGGATAGATGGCCGGCATCCGCCAGCGTTTCGCTCCAGGCGAGGTCATCCGGCAGGTTATTGCCATGGCGGGCCTTCGCGACTTCGATCAACGATGGCGAGCCGAGGGCGCTGCCCAGCCACAGGGCGATTTCGCAGGTGTAATCGTAAAAGGCGCGGCCGCCGTCCGCCACCAGGACGTTGGGCGCCGCCGCCACCACTGCATCGAATGCCTGACGCACATCGGCGCCGGCGGCGCGCAGCACGGCCGAGGCGCCGTTGGACAGGCCCGTGGCGATGATGCGGGTGTTTGCCGGGGTGAACGGCGCTGCGTCGGGATAGGCGCGATCAAGCATTGCGAGACCGAAATCCATGGCCTGCAGCACGTGGTCGCCCCATCGGGCCTCTGGATTGTCGCCCGAATGCGCATGCTTGATGGCGATGCCCGCATCCGTTCCGTCCACAGTAGGGGCGAATTCGAGTGCCGCTTCGCCGGCGATCGCGCGGGTACCGTCGAGACGGACGCCGGTGCCGCTTTTGGCATCGAAGTAGCCGCTGCCCGCGCCTTTGTCGGTGTAGACAACGGCGCATCCGCGTGGCAAGGCCCAGGCGCCGGCGAGCGCGATTCCGCCGTAGATCCCGCGTGAACCGGGCGAGGCGGTGACAACCAGGCAGCGCCGTTTATGGTCGAAGTGGTCCGGCGCCTGCAGCAGCACGCGATGACAGGCGCGTGCGCCGGGCAGGCTGGCAAAGGCGTGGTATTCCCGGCCGGGGATATCTGGAACCGTCCCGTAAACGCTGCCGAAACCCCCGTCCGGATCCAGGTCCGCACTCGATCGCCAGCTGGCATGTATCGCGCGCCGGCGTAATTCGCGAGGCGTGGGGCGGGATGGATCGTCGACCGCCGGCTTGCGCGCCTGTCGTAGACCGGCCAGGCCCAAGCCGGCGGTGAGCAGATCGTCGCCCTGGCGGTGATGGGATTCCCGAATGTCGCCCGGTAGTGGGTAATCGTGCATCCAGCCCTCCCCCGTTATCGCCAAAAAATATCTTTTATATACAGCAAGATATAATTATATAGTAATAATTGACATTAGAGTCGATATTTAGCGGCTATCGCCTATGGGCCAGATCTCGAACAGAATTCCGAGCAGAGGCTGGTCGACGTAGTTGAGCACGCGGCTCCGGGTACGGCGGTGTTCGACGATGTGCACGCCGGTCAAGGTGCCGCCGGAAGCAGGCTGTGCGGACGGCTTGTCGATCACGGCGGTATCCTCGACCCAGCGCGTTTGCCCGTCGGGACCGACCAGGGGCTGGCTGGGAACCTGGAGGATCATATCGGTGTACAGGTGAAGGTAGCGACTGAGCACGATCTTGACGGTGCCGGACAGCCGGTAGAGATGCTGCTGCCCGGGTACCTCGATCGACCGTCCGCCCTGGGTGACGTAGCGCGGCGCGGTCAGCGTCGGATACAAGGGCGCGTAATCACGGCCCGCCGTGATGGTGATGGGCACCGCCTGGTTCATCGGCAAGCCGGGCTGCTCCCAGGCCACATGCGCGAGGACCGTATAACGTCCGCTCGCCTGCAACCGCTGCGCAGCCTTGTCCAGCCGGTAGTCGGTGCTCGGCAGCACCTTGAAGCCCGGTGCGTCCTGGCCGGCAAACAGCGCGAGCGCGTGCTGCGTATCGGGGGCGGGCAGATCCTGCGGCCACTGTTCCTGGGTGAAATTGTCGGGATCATCGATCGCGAATAGGATCATTTCGACCCGATAGCGGTTCTGGGTCGTGCCGTCAGCGGCAAAGGCCGGCACCGACACGAGCCCGGCCCAGACCAGCAGGGCGACGGCGAACAGGGTGGGGCGGGCGGCTTTGTTCATGGAAACTCCGTGGTTAATGTCGCGTGACGGCCTCGCCTAGACGCTCGACCAAGGCGTCGATCGCGTCGATTCTTTCCGCCACGCCGGGCAATTCCTGCTGTACGCGCAGCTTGAACTGGCCGTCCAGCCGGTAGCGCTGCGGATCCGATTGCAGCAGTGCGATCAGGCGCGCGGGATCGATCACGGTCTGTTCGGAGAATATCAGGCGCAGGCCCTGCGGGCCCGCCTCCAACTTGCGTACGCCCAGCGTTGCCAGGCTCAGCTTGAGGCGAGTCATTTCGAACAGCGTTTTTGCCGGCCCGGGCAGCAGCCCGAACCGGTCGATCAATTCGACCTGAAGTTCGCGCAGTTCGTTCTCGTTGCCCGCGCTGGCAATGCGTTTGTAAAGAATAAGACGTGTGTGCACGTCGCTGACGTAATCGTCCGGCAGCAGGGCGGGTGCGGCGAGGTCGACTTCGGCGCCATGATCGAGCGGGCGTTCGAGCTCAGGCAGCTTGCCCGCCTTGAGCGCGATTACTGCACGTTCCAGCAGTTCGTTGTAAAGCGTGAAACCGATCTCTTGGATCTGGCCGCTCTGATCTTCGCCCAGCAGTTCGCCGGCCCCCCGGATCTCGAGATCGTGGGTCGCCAGGCTGAAGCCGACGCCGAGCTCGCCTAGCGATTCGATCGCTTCGAGCCGCTTGGTCGCGTCGGCCGTCATCGCCTTGGGAGGCGGCGTGATGAGGTAGGCATAGGCTCGGTGGTGCGAACGCCCCACGCGGCCGCGCAGCTGATGCAGCTGGGCAAGCCCCAGCCGGTCGGCGCGGTCGATGATGATGGTGTTGGCATTGGGGACGTCGATGCCGCTCTCGATGATGGTGGTACAGACAAGTACGTCGTAACGCCGATGATAGAAGTCGAGCATCACCTGTTCCAGTTCGCGTTCGCGCATCTGGCCGTGAGCCACGCCGATGCGGGCCTCGGGCAGCAAGGCGCGCAAACGCACCACGGCGCGCTCGATGCTCTTTACTTCATTGTGCAGGAAGTAAACCTGGCCGCCACGGCTCAGCTCGCGGGCGCAGGCCTCGCTGATCAGGGTATCGCTCCATTCGTGCACGAAGGTCTTGATGGTATGCCGGCGTGGGGGTGGCGTCGCGATGATCGAGAGATCGCGCAAGCCGGCCAACGACATGTTCAGCGTGCGCGGTATCGGCGTCGCGGTCAGCGTCAGCAGGTCGACCTCGGCACGCAGCTGCTTGAGGCGCTCCTTGTGGCGTACGCCGAAGCGGTGTTCCTCGTCGATGATCGCGAGTCCGAGACGCTTGAACCTGATCTCCGGCCCCAGCAGCTTGTGGGTGCCGATGACGATATCCACAGTGCCCTCGGCCAAGGCCTCGAGTACCGAGTCCTGATCCTTTTTGCTGCGGAAGCGGGACAGCGATTCAATGCGGAACGGCCAGTCCGCGAAACGATCGCGAAAATTGCTCAGGTGCTGTTCCGCGAGCAGGGTGGTCGGTACGAGAATCGCCACCTGATAGCCGTTGTGGGCGACCGCGAAGGCCGCGCGCATGGCCACTTCCGTCTTGCCGAAGCCGACATCGCCACACACCACCCGGTCCATCGGTCTCGGCGCCGCCAGATCGGCCAGTACGGCTTCGATCGCCGTGTACTGGTCGGGCGTTTCCTCGAATGGGAAAGCGCCCGCGAAGGCGGCATACTCTTCGCCGTTCAGCGCGAAGGACTGCCCTTGCCGGGCGGCGCGGCGAGCGTTGATTTCCAGCAGTTCGGCGGCGGCATCGGAGGCCTTTTCGGCGGCACGACGGCGCAGACGCTGCCACTGATCGCCGCCGAGCTTGTGCAGCGGTGCCTCGTCGGGGCTGGCGCCGGTATAGCGACTGATGAGATGCAGGGACGTCACCGGCACGTAGAGCCGGTCGCCGCCGGCGTATTCGAGTACCAGGAATTCGGCCTCGATGTCGCCGACGTTCAGCCGGCTCAGACCCTGGTAGCGACCGACCCCATGTTCCTCGTGCACGACGGGTGCCCCCGGATTGAGGTCGGTCAGATTGCGGATCACGGCATCCGCGTCGCGGGTCTGGCGACGCCGGCGGCGGTGTTGTTGCGCGCGCTGGCCGAACAGAGCCTGTTCGTCGATCAGCGTCAGCCCGCGTCCTGGCAAGCGCACGCCGGCTTCCAGTGGCGCCACGCAAAGCGCGAGTGCGTCATTGCCTTCGAGAAAAGCGCTCCAGCCATCGACCACCTTGGGGCGCAGGCCGTGGCTGCGCAGCAGTTCCGCCAGCGCCTCGCGGCGGCCGGCGGATTCGGCGGTGAACAGTACCCGGCCGGGCTGTCCGCGCAGAAAACGCTGCAATGCCGCGGCCGGCTCCGTCGCGCGCGCCTCCAGGCGCAGCGGCGGCAGTGCCTCGGTGTCGGCGCGGACGGCACCCGCGTCCGGCCGCGCGAGAGCCGACCTGTGCAGTTCGAGACAGGGATGAGCGGCCATGGCCTCGCGCAGCTGCCCGATGTCGAGATACAGCTCCTCCGGATCGAGCAAGGGCCGTTCGATATCGTGCCGGCGCTGCTCGTGCCGTTCCGCGACGAGCGTGCGCTGGCGTTCGGCCGCCGGCCACACATCGCCCGCGAGCAGAATCAGCGTATGTCCCGCAAGATAGTCGAATAGCGTGGCGGTGCGTTCGAAAAACAAGGGCAGGTAATACTCGATCCCGCCGGGCGGGTTGCCCTGACTCACGCCACGGTAGATGGCACTGTTTTGCGGATCGCCCTCAAAACGTTCGCGGTAGCGGCGTCTGAAGGTCTTGATGCCTTCGTCGCTCAGCGGGAACTCGTGCCCGGGCATGAGTTCGATGCGCGAGACCCGGTCGCCGGAGCGCTGGGTTTCCGGGTCGAAGTCGCGAATGCTTTCGATCTCGTCGTCGAACAGGTCGAGACGGTATGGGTGCGGGCTGCCCATCGGGAAAAGGTCGAGTATCTCCCCGCGTATTGCGAATTCGCCGTGCGCCATCACCTGGTTGACAGCGCGGTAGCCGCCGGCCTCCAGGGCCTGGCGAAAATCGTCCACGTCCAGACGCTGAGCTTCGGCGTAGCTCAGGCTGTGCCCCTGAACATATTCCTGCGGCGCCAGGCGCAGCATCAGTGTCTGTATCGGCACGACCAGCACGCCACGCTTGAGCTTCGGCAGCCGGCTGAGAACGCCCAGGCGCTGGGATACGATGTCGTCGTGCGGCGAGAAAACGTCGTAGGGTAGGGTTTCCCAGTCTTCCAGGTGGAGCACATCGACCGTCTGCGGCAGGAAGAAACGTAGTGTCTGCTCCAGTTGCCAGGCGGATTGCGTGTCGGGCACGACGAGCATCGCCGGCCCGTCGTGGACGGCCGCGGCCGCTGCGGCGGCCATCGCTAGGGCGGCGCCTTGCAGGTTGTAAAGGGTGGCGGGCGCATCCGGCGACCCGGGCATCAGCGGTTGCAGGGGGTCGATCAGGCCGGCAGCGTGCAGAGGAGGGGCAGCGGGGGATTCGGGCATCGGTTACGCGCGATCAGGACTCAATGGCGCGCCATTCTCCCATAGCTCGCCGCGATCTGCAGCGGCCGATCGCGGCGAGCGGCAAAACTCTAGTCAGCTTTGTTTGTCGAGCGGACAGGTACGGATGCCGAGCAGGGTGTACAGGCCGCACCAGCCGACCACGCCGGTGGCGAGGGGAATGAGGCCGATCCAGCCCCAGGGCGTGTGCAGGCCGACGAACACCTGCGAGATGAGCGCGAGGCCGATGATGACGCGCAGGGCCCGGTCGATATTGCCGACGTTCATGTGCATGGCGGACTCCTCTGTCGGATGGGCGAGCCGCGTTCGCTGTCGCGGCACAGAGAAGATAGCCCATGGAGCCGGCAATGCGGTGCCGCCGGCCTTAATCCATGCCGACGAGGCTGCCGGCGGGGAGTTGCATGGTGACGCAGTGCAGGCTGCCGTACTGCTGGATCAGGGGTACACAGCCGATGCCGATGATTTCGCGGTCTGGGAAGGCTTCGGCCAGGGTGCCCAGTGCGCGCGCATCCGCGCTGGAGTCCTCGTAGGTCGGCACCAGGACCGCGCCGTTGATAATCAGGAAATTGGCATAGGTGGCCGGCAGTCTCTGGCCGGTAGCGTCATGGTGGGCACGCGGCAGCGGTAGCGGTAGCAGTCGATAGGGGGCGCCGCTGGGTTGCCTTAGCGCACGCAGTTCTTCGGCCATGGCCGCCAAGCCCGCGAAGTGCTCGTCGTCGGGATCATCGCAGCTCGCGTAGGCGATGGTGCCGGGATCGCAGAAGCGGGCGAGGGTATCGATGTGACCGTCGGTGTCGTCCCCCGCCAATTCGCCATGGCTGAGCCAAAGTATCCGGGATACGCCGAACAGGGCACGCAGCCGCGCTTCGATGGCGGCTTCGTCGAGTGTCGCATTGCGAGTCGGGGTCATCAGGCAGTGCCGCGTGGTCAGCAGGCTGCCCGCGCCATCGCTGTCGATCGCGCCGCCTTCGAGAATGAAATCGACATGCTCCATTGGGGCGGCAAAGCATCCGGCTTCGGCCAGGTGCGCGTTGATGGCATCGTCGAGTACATAGGCGTGCTTGCCGCCCCAGCCGTTGAATACGAAATCGAGCAGCCGCGGTCGGTCGCGTTCGTAAACGCCGATCGGTCCGTGATCGCGTGCCCAGGTGTCGTTGCTGGGCGCCAGCGCGAAACGGACATGTTCGACGCCATGCGCCTTCAGGCGCCCCGCAATTCCTTCACGGTGCGCCTCGTCGCGGCAGACGACCAGCAGGGATTCGTGGCGGGTGATCGCCTGTGCCAGTTCGGTGTAGACCTGCTCAACCGCGGCCAACTGGGGCGCCCACGCGGTACCCGGATGGGGCCAGGTGAGCA